>JAQCFD010000011.1 GCA_027618305.1 Pseudomonadota bacterium | reverse complement strand
CCACGCTGCGGGCGGAGAATTGTTCGACGAGGTTCGTATGGGCCAGCGCGGTCTTGGCCGCCACCATCACGCCGCTGGTGTCCTTGTCCAGCCGGTGCACGATCCCCGGCCGGCGCACGCCGCCGATGCCGGCAAGGCTTTCGCCGCAGTGGGCGATGAGGGCGTTGACCAGGGTTCCGGCCGGATTGCCCGGGGCGGGGTGCACCACCATCCCGGCGGGCTTGTCGAGCACGATCAGATCGTCGTCCTCGTACAGGATATCGAGGGGGATGTGCTGGCCTACCGGGATCGCGTCGATCGGGGCCGGGATTGTGATCTCGAAACTGTCGCCGGCGTGCACCTTCGCAGACGGCTGACCCACCGGGGCGCCATCACGGCGCACATGGCCCTCCTCGATCAGGGCCTTCAGGAGCGAGCGCGAGAGGTCCGCCAGCGCGGCCGCCAGCACACGGTCGAGCCGTTCGCCCGACTGGTCGGCGGCGATGGTCACATGCATCAGGGTATCGTTGTCTTTTTGCGTCACGGCCCTAGACTGCGCTTCGAAATTCGGAGGGTCCATTGGCCATACATGTTTTACGCACGATCGTCATCGTCCTGGGCGTTCTCATTCTGGCCGTCTTTGGCGCCATTATCTGGACGGCGTTTGACGATGACGGCGACAGCAGCGCCGTTTCCGGCGGCACGAATAGCGGCGCGGCGCCCGACCGACTATCGCTCGGCCTGCCGTCGCCGGCCTGTACCATCGAACAGGCGCGCAGCGAGGGCGGCCGCCTGACGGTGATCACCGGCGGGCCCGCGAACCTGCCCGAATGCCGCCGGGTGTTCGTGATCCAGCTGTCGAGCGGCCGGATCCAGGCCGAAATCCGGCCATGAACGCAAAGTCCGTGGGTGCCCTTCCGGCCAATTTCGCCCCCGCTAATTTTGCCAGCGACAATGTGGCCGGCGCGCTGCCCGAGGTGATCGCGGCGGTGACCGAGGCCGCTTCGGTCGGCGCCATGCCCTATGGCGACGACCCGTGGACCGAACGGGTCGAGGCACGCCTGCGGGACATCTTCGAATGCGATCTGTGGGCCTTTCCCGTAACGACGGGCACGGCGGCGAACGCGCTGGCCCTGTCGGCGCTGTGTCCGCCCTTCGGCATGGTGTTTTGCCACCCTCTGAGCCACGCCAACACGGACGAGTGCGGCGCGCCGGAGTTCTACACCGGCGGGGCGAAGCTCACCCTTGTCGACGGCCCGGACGGCAGGATGGATCCTGCGCTGCTCCGGACCGCAATCGAAACGGCGCGGCCCCACGGGGTCCACAACATGCCCCCCGCGGCGGTGACCATCACCCAGGAGAGCGAGGCCGGCACGGTCTACGCGGCCGATCATGTCGATGCCATCGCGGACATCGCCCGGGTACACGACCTGGCGCTGCACATGGACGGCGCGCGTTTCGCCAATGCGCTGGCCGCCCTCGACGTGAGCCCGGCCGACGCCACCTGGCGGCGCGGGGTGGACGTGCTGTCCTTCGGCGCGACGAAAGGCGGGGCGATGGCCGCCGAGGCGGTCATCTTTTTTCGTGAGGAACTGGCGGCGCATTTCGGCGAGCGGCGCAAGCGCGGCGGGCATCTGGTATCGAAGATGCGTTTTGTCTCGGCCCAGCTCGATGGCTACCTGCAGGACGACGCCTGGCTGCGAGCGGCCCGTGCGGCCAACGCGGGCGCGGCGCGGCTGGCGGCGGGGCTGGCCGACATCGAGGGTGCCGCGCTGGTCCGCCAGCCGGAGGCCAACATCGTCTTCGCGCAACTGCCGGTGCCGGTCCTCGATAAACTCGATGCCGACGGGTTCGGGTTCTACCGGGTGGGGAATGACGGCACGATCCGGCTGGTGGTGCCGTGGAGCGTGACCGACGGGGACGTGGACGGCTTCCTGGGCGCGACGCGCGGCTATATCGCGGCGGTTCGCTGAAGGCCCTGCGGCGCCCCGTGCGAACGGCAGCTTGAATTGGCGGGCCGCTTCGGCTATGTCCTCCATCCTGTTTTGAAACGCCATGATGTCCCGTTCGTCTAGTGGCCTAGGACGCTGCCCTCTCACGGCGGAAACAGGGGTTCGACTCCCCTACGGGATACCAGCTTTTCTCAAAGCATTAGCTGCCTTTCGGCGGCTTTTTTGTGCCTGCATGGAAGTGCCGGGGAGAGTTCTGGCGGGGTTTTGGCCCCTTGATTTTCCATAACCCGAAATTTTTCTGCCGCGGCGCGTGAAAATCGGCCAATCCGGGCTAAACTGTTCAGGCAACGCACAGGGGGGTTCATGAAAAACCTGACCGCCACCTTCTGCCTGACGATTGCCGTGTTTCTCGGAAACGCGGGGGTGTCCTGGAGTGCCGATTTTCAAACGGGTGTCGACGCATACGCACGCCGGGATTACGCAACCGCCCTTCGCGAATGGACGCCGCTTGCCGACCAGGGGTATGCGGGTGCCCAGAGAAGTCTGGGTGAGATGTACCGCCAGGGAAACGGTGTTCGACAGAATGACAAGACGGCGGCGTGGTTGTTCAGGCTTGCCGCCGAACAGGGGGATGTCGGCGCCCAGGTCAAACTGGGTGAGATGTACGCCGATGGGAAGGGTGTCCCGCGAGACTATGTGTATGCCTATTTGTGGACGAGTATCGCGGCCTCATCCCTGGACAGGGCTGCGATCAAAATCAGAGACAAAATTGCGGGACGACTGTCCGCTGCCCAAATTGAAAAAGCACAAGAGCTCATCCGCGAGTGTACCCGTAAGGTCTACAGGGGCTGTTGAGTTTTCAATTCCCCGCGCCAGCCCCTGTTCGCCACTGATTTCAGCTGCCGGACCTGAGCGTGGTCAGCCGACCCCCGAAACAATCTCTCCGAACTCCTCGTCACTGATCTGGCGGCGCACCGACTTGATTTTCGTGCGCAGCCGTTCGACGACGGCGGGCTCCTGGCCCTCGGGGATGGTCATGCCGAGCTCCTCGGCCTTGGCGCGTACCGCCCAGGGCCCTGAATAATGCCCCAGCAGATTGTGCTGGGTGTTCCCGAAGACCTCCGGCTTCATGGCCAGATAGGACCAGAAACCTTCCTCGGTCGGCGGCACGCAGTAATGTACCTCGACCAGGTGAGAGAAGGCCGTCTTGCCGACGAAGGGCATGGTGTCCGGCATCGGCCAGGGCATGGTCTCCGCGACCAGCTGGGACAGCTCGGTCATCCGGTCGAGCTTGATTCCGCAATCGAGGCCGTAATAGAGCTGGATCACCGAGGCGACCTCGGCGAAGCAGGCGATGTGGGCGCGCTCGCCCAGCCCGTTGACGCAGGCGTCGATGATGTCCGCACCGCCCTCGAGCCCGGCATACAGGGCTGCCGCGGCCATGCCGATATCGTTATGGGTGTGTAGCGCGATCTCGGTGCCGGGCAGGCGGCGTTTCATCTCGCGGACCACATAGGTGTAGACCCGGTAGATCGCCATGCCGTTGATATCGTCGAGCCGGATCATGTCGGCCCCGGCGTCAACCAGCTTGCCGCAGACCTCGGCCAGCCGGTCGATCGGGATGCGCGTGCAGTCCTGGATCAGGCAGCCGACCTTGCGATCGGGGCCGGCCTTGGCCCGGGCGTAGGCCACCGAGCCCATGGCCCGGTCGATGGCCTCCTCGATGGTGATGCGCGCGCCGGCCATGGATTCGAACAGGCACATCTGGTGTTCGGAGAAGGAGAAGCACAGAGAGGCATAGTCGGCCCCATGATCGTAGTTCAGGTCGATTTCGGGCTTGGCCAGTTCCGGGTTGAGGACGGCCGTCGGGTGGACCAGAGCATCGATCAGCATATGCGGGTGGCGTTTCTTGACCTCGGCCATCTCCTGGGGGTCGTCATGATGCATCTGGACCATCGTCACCCCCGCCTCCGACAGCTTGTCGGCGATGCGCAGAACCTGCGCGCGGGTGAGGGAGACGCCGGGCAGCTGCCGGCCCTCGCGCAGGGTGATGTCGCAGAGCTGGACCCTGTCGGGCAGGGTCATCTCGGTGCGGATTTCGTCGGCGAAACAATGCTGTGAGATACGCCACTGGTCGGTGGTGGCTTCGAGCTTGTCGTTAACCGGATAGCCGGGCATGGCGTCCTCCCCGTTTATGTTGGTGTTTGCGATAGTCTAGCGGACAGGCGGCCGCGCGGAATGGCATAATCGCGACCGGCTTCGATCACCAAACGGGGAGTAATCCATGGATGTTTTCGTGACCGGCGCGACGGGTTATATCGGTGGTACGGTCTCGGCCCGGCTCATCCAGGCCGGCCACCGGGTCCATGGCCTCGCCCGCAACGCCGAACGGGCCGAACGCCTGGAAGAGCACGGCATCACGCCGGTGCTGGGAACCCTGGATGATTTCGACATTCTGACGACGGCCGCACAATCCGCCGACGCCACGATCAACGCCGCCAATGCCGATCATCCCTATGCAGCCCGCGCGCTGGCCGAGGCCCTGGAAGGCAGTGGCAAGAAGCTGCTGCACACCAGCGGTACCAGCATCGTCGCCGACAACGCCAGCGGTCAGCCCGGCGACATCGTCTACCGGGAGGACACGCCGCTCGACCCGCTGCCCGAGAAGGCCTCGCGGGTCGCCACGGACCGGTTGGTCGTCGCCGCGGCCGGGAAGGGTGTACACGCGATCGTCATGTGCCCGTGCCTGATTTACGGCAAAGGTCTCGGGGTGCGGCCGGACAGCATTCAGGTCCCGATGTTCATCGATATGGCCAGGGCCTCCGGCGTGCCGCGCCATCCCGGCCCGGGCCTGAATATCTGGTCGAACGTGCATATCGAAGATTGCGCCGATGCTTATATCGCCGCGCTGGAACACGCCGCCGCCGGTTCGTATTTCTATGTGGAGTCCGGCGAGGATTCGATGCTGGATCTCAACCGCGCGGTTGGACGTTTGCTCGGGCTCGGTGAACGCACGGAAACTCTATCGCTGGCCGATGCCGTGCGCGCCTGGGGCGCACCGATGGCGCTCGGCATGGGCTCCAATGTCCGCGTGAATGCCGACAAGGCACGTGACGTGCTGGGCTGGGCGCCCGTGCAGCGAGCGCTGTTGGACGATATCGAAAACGGGTCCTATGCGGATCGCGCTGCGTAGGGCGCCTGGGCGTAGCCGCTGCGCTAGCCCCTGTTCGCGATCGAATCCAGTCGCCAGACCTGCGCGTGCCAGCGCCAGACGATGAGCGCTGTCGCGATCACCCCGAAGACGCCGTAGCCGGTGGTCGTTGCGGCATAGCCGAAGGCCTCGATCAGCGGCCCCGAGGCCAGCAGGCCCATGGGCAGACCGTAGATCGCCAGCATCCGCAGGCCCAGGATCCGCGAGCGCATGCGCGGGTCGGCGCTCTGCATCAGCATCACCGACAGGGGCACCAGCGCCAGTGTCTGGCAAAGTCCGGCCAGGATCAGTACGACGATGCCGATCGCCATCACATCCACCCAGGCGAAAACCAGCAGCAACGCGTACCAGGCGAAGGTGAAGATAATCATCATGCGACCGGGCCGGATGGCGCGCCGGTTGGCGGCCATGCCGAGGGAGCCTGCCAGCGCGCCGAAGGCGAAGCTCGCCGCGAGATAGCCGAGCCCGGCCTGGCCGGTGCCATAGACCTCCCGCGCCACGTAAGGCAGCACCCCGCCCATCAGCGGGAAGGCGCAGAGATTGACCAGCAGGGCCAGAGTCATGGCCGCGAGCAGATGGGGTGTGCGCCAGACATAGGCGAAGGAATCCACCAGATCGCGCATGGGTGAGGCGCGGGTGGCGGAGAGGCCCTGGGATTTCTCATCTTCGGTTTGCGGGCGCCGCGCGGTGCCGAACGTCAGCAACGTCGAGACCGCGTACAGGATCGTGACGGCGGTATAGGCCGGCGCCATGCCCAGGGTGGCGACCAGGCTCGCCCCGGCCAGCGCACCTGCCACACGGGCGGAATCCGTCGTGGTTCGCGACACACCCATCGCCCGCATCAGCTGTCCCGAGGGGATGGTCTCGCCGACCAGGGAATAGCGGATCGCGATGTCCGACGGGCGCACGATGCCCATCAGCGCGCCGATCACGAACACTGGCACGGGCCCCAGCGCGTCGAAATAGATGAACCCGGTCAGCATGGCCGCCTGGACCATGTAGAACGCTCGCATGGCGCACAACACGCTGCGCGCGCCCGCGCGGTCCCCGGCGACGCCGAACAGGGGCGCGACGAGGGTGCCGCCATACTGGAGTGCGGCAAATAATGTCAGCAGAAGCACCGAATCCGTGGCGACCAGCACGTACCAGCCGAGGATGAGCGTCTCCATCTCGAACGACCAGGAGGTCGCGAGGTCCGCCGGCCACTGGAACCGGAAGCTGCGCACGGCAAACGGCGCCAGAACCGATGGTCGTTGCACGCTCATCGCGGTCTTCCCGGGGCCCGTATGGGCGAACCGGTCAGACGCCGCGCTCCACGCAGATGTCGATCAGGTTGGGGCCGGGGTTGGCAATCGCGGCGGCCAGGGCGGCGCGCACCGCGCCGGGTTCGGTCACCCGCGTGGCCGTGACTCCCATCGCCTCGGCCATACCAACGAAGTCGATGGCGGGGTCCTCGAAGTCCATGGCGATATAGTTCTCATTGCCGTGGAACGCCTTCAGGCGCTGCTTGATGATGCGGTAGCCCTGATTGTTGAGAATCACAAAGGTGACGGGCACGCGCAGGTGCGCCGCCGTCCACAGGGCCTGAATCGAGTACATGGCCGAGCCGTCGCCCACCAGGGCCACGACCGGCCGGTCGGGCTGAGCGATCTGGATGCCGACCGCCGCGGGCAGGCCCCAGCCGATGCCGCCGCTGGCGAAGGACTGAAAATCATAGCGGTCACGGAAGGGCAGGAACTGGAGCAGGTTCCAGGTCGTGGTCAGCCCTTCGTTGACCGTGATCGCGCCTGCCGGGAGCGCGTCGGCGATGGTCATCATCAGCCAGTCCGACCGGATCGGTGTCACATCGGCGTCGGCGGCGAGCCCGATCGCACGGCGGGCGCGCTTGGCCGACCAGTTGCTGTCGGCGACCGCCGCGAGACGTTTCTGCGCGGTGTCGGCATGGGTCGCGCCGCCACGTGCCTCGATCACGGGATTCAACGCGCTCAGGGTCTCGCGAACGTCGCCGCGCACGGCCATTTCGGCGGGATAATTTTTGCCCATCTCCCAGTCGAACAGCCCGATCTGTACGATCGGCATGTCGTCGGGCAGGGGGTCGGTCTTGCTCATCACCGACATCCGCAGGACATCGGCGCCCACCACGACCAGCAGGTCATAGTCTTCGAGGATCCCGCGCACCTCCGCCTGGTTGCGCGACAACGCGCCCATGAAGGCCGGATGTTCGGACGGGAAGAAGGAGCCATAGGCCGTGGTCTGCTGGAACGCGGGCGCGCCCAGCACCTCGGCAAAGCGCGCGACTTCGTCGAACGCGTCCGAGGTAACCACCTCGTTGCCGGCGAGGATCGCCGGGCGTTTGGCCGCCAGCAGGCGGTCGGCGAGGGCGTCCAGGCCCGAATCGGATGGGCGCATGGCGGTGTCCACGCGGGTGCGTGCACCCAGGTCGATGCCCTTGCGGTCGTTCAGCACATCGCCGGGCAGGGAGATGAACACCGGTCCGGTCGGCGCGGTCATCGCCACCTTGGCGGCCCGGTGCACGATGCGTGGCAGGTCTTCCAGCCGGGTCACTTCCGTGGCCCATTTGACCAGGGGTGTGGCGATCGGGACCAGGGGGTCATAGAGCAGGGGCTCGGTCAGGCCGTGGCCCGTCTCCTGCTGGCCGGCCGTGATGATCATCGGGGTGCCGGTGAAGCGCGCGTTGTAGATCGCGCCCATGGCGTTGCCGAGGCCGGGGGCCACATGCACGTTGCACGCGGCCAGCCGCCCCGAGGCGCGGGTGTAGCCGTCGGCCATGGCCACGACCAGGGATTCCTGCAGGCCAAGCACATAGGTCATTTCGTCCGTGTAGCTTGGCATGGCGTCCATGATCGGCAACTCGGTCGTGCCAGGATTGCCGAACAGATGGGTGACCCCCTCATCCTTCAGCAACGCCAGAAATGCGGATGCGCCTGTGATCTCGTTCTGCATGATTGTTCCCCCGTGCTGATAAGCGTTCGTCGCGCCTTTTTAAGTTGGGTCCATACTAGACCCGTGGCACCTCCGTTCAAAAGAATAGGCGCAATTTTCCGACCCGGGACATCAACAACTGGCTCGCTTCCTGATATGAAGCGCGCAGATATGTTTAAGCTTTCGGGAATGGCGTGATGGGTACCGATTACGACTATGTCATCGTCGGGGCCGGCTCGGCCGGTTGCGTCATGGCGAGCCGCCTGTCGGCGAAACCGGGCAACCGGGTCCTGCTGCTGGAGGCGGGCCAGGATACGCCGCCAGGAGCGGAACCCGCGGACGTGCTCGACACCTATCCCATGTCCTATTTCAATCCCGCCTACGCCTGGCGCGGGCTGCGCGGCCATGCGCGCCGCCACGACAACTCTCCGGCCGGGCCGTTCCGCCAGGGGCGGATCATGGGGGGGACATCATCGATCAACGGTATGGTCGCGCTCCGCGGCACGCCGATGGATTATGACGCATGGGCCGCCAATGGCGCCGCGGGATGGAGCTGGGACGAGGTGCTGCCCTATTTCCGCGCGCTGGAAAACGACATCGATGCGGCCTCGGATGCGGCGGGCATTGCGGCCCATGGCAAGGACGGGCCTGTCCCGATCAGCCGGGTCGCGCGCGAAGAATGGCCACCCTTCGTGGACAGTGTGGGTTCCTGGAGCCGCAACCGCCAGGTCGCGCCGATCCTTGATCTCAACAGTGAGTTCCGTGAGGGCGTTGGCGCATTGCCATTGACCCGGTTTGCCGACAAACGCGCGTCGACCGCGATCTGCTATCTGGATGCCGAGACCCGCGCGCGCGAGAATCTGACCATCGTGACCGATGCCCATGTCGAACGCCTTCTGATGGACGGCACCCGGGTGACCGGCGTGGCCGCCACGATCGATGGCGCCGCCCGGGAGTTTTCGGCCCAGGAGGTGATCATTTGCGCCGGCGCCTTGCAGTCCCCGGTGATGCTGTTGCGTGCGGGTATCGGGCCTGCCGCTGCGTTACGGGCGCTCGATCTGCCGGTGTTGGCGGACCGGGCCGGGGTCGGGGCCAACCTGCAGAACCATCCGGTGGTCTATGTGGTTGCCCAGCTGCACCGCGATGCCGCCCAGCCTGCGGCGATGAAATCCCATTCGACCGCAACCGAGCGCTTCTCGTCGGGGGTTGCCGGCTGTGGCCCGCTCGACATGAGTATGTCGATTTCCAGCAAGATTGGCTGGCATGCCCTGGGGCGGCGGATCGGGGCGCTGGTGCCGACCCTGCTGACGCCGGCGTCGCGCGGCGACGTCACGCTCGCCCGCAAGGGCACCGGCGACGCGGACATCGAACGGCGGATCGAGTTCAACTATCTCGACGACGAACGGGACCGCCATTGCCTGACCGCAGGTGTACGCCACGCCATCGATATTCTTCTGTCTCCGGAAGTGCGCCCGCTTTGGCATTGCGCGGTTCCGATCTCGCGCCCGAACAAGATGCGCGCGCTCAATGACATCACCCCGTTCAACAACCTGCGGGCCAGGATTCTGGCCGGCCTGTTCGACTTTGTGCCGGCGTCGGGACGCCCGGTCCTGGCGGGGCTGTCCGAGCCCGGCGTGGATATCGCCGCGCTGGCCAACGACCCTGCGGCGCTCGACGAGATTGTCGGCAAGTGCGTTGCCGGTGTTTTCCATCCGGCGGGAACCTGTCGGATGGGCGCGCCAGACGACCCGATGGCCGTGACCGATCCCCAGGGGCGGGTCTACGGCGTGGCGGGCCTGCGCGTGGTCGATGCATCCCTGATGCCGGCCCTGCCACGGGGCAACACCAATATACCGACCATCATGATGGCGGAGAAAATCTCGGCCGGGATGCTGGAAACGGCCTAGCCGCGGCGTTGGCCCGCTGTGCGGCCTGCGCACGGTCGCGAGATTTAGCGGTTGCGTAGCAGGCGGCTGGGTCACCACAATCGCCGCAACGAATTCCGGGCGTCCGACGCCCTTCTAATCTGGAGTCTAACGTGAGCAAAGATCTGAACATCCTCACCATTTGCGGCAGCCTGCGCGCCGGATCCCTCAACCGCATGCTGATGAACAGTCTGCCGGAGATGGCACCGGACGGCATGACGATCACCGAAGCGCCGGGCATCGGCGACATTCCCCTGTTCAACGGCGATGTGTTGACGGCGGACGGTATCCCGGCGTCCGTTACGGCGCTGGCGGACGCGGTCGCGGCGGCGGATGGCGTGATCATCGTCACGCCCGAGTATAATTTCTCGGTCCCCGGCGGCCTCAAGAACGCACTGGACTGGGTCTCGCGCCTGCCCGATCAACCTTTCGCGGGCAAGCCGGTCGCCATCCAGACCGCCTCGCCGGGCCCGCTCGGCGGCGCGCGGGTGCAGTATCATCTGCGCCAGGTGATGGTCTTCCTTGATGCGATGGTGATGAACAAGCCGGAGATCTTCGTCGGCCTCGCCGGGCAGCGCATCGACGCGGACACCGGTCGCCTGACCGATGAGGCGTCGCGCAAGTTCGTCACCGACCATCTCGCCGCGTTTGCGACCTATGTGGGCCGTTACGGCGCTTAAAGTCGCCGCAGGCTGCGCGGCCTAATAGGTTGCGCGGCCGCCCGACAGGTCGAACACGGCGCCGGTTGCGAACGAGTTTTCCGGCGAGACCAGCCAGGCGACCATGCCGGCGATTTCCTCAACGGTGACGAAGCGGCCGCGGGGAATCTTCGACAACATGTAGTCGACATGTTCCTGGGTCATCTGGTCGAACAGCGCCGTGCGCGCCGCGGCCGGCGTGATGGCGTTGACCGCGATGTCGCGTTCCGCGAGCTCCTTGCCGAGTGATTTTGTCAGCGCGATGACGCCGGCCTTGGCGGCGCTGTAGGCTGCGGCGTTGGGGTTTCCTTCTTTGCCGGCGACCGATGCCACGTTGACGATCCGGCCGGAACGGGCGGCGATCATGTGCGGCACGACGGCGCGGCAGCAATAGAATGTACCGTTGAGATCGACGTCCACCACCCGGCGCCACTCGTCGACCGGATACTCGTGGACGGGCGCGTTGGCGCCCGATATCCCGGCATTGTTGACCAGAATATCGACCGCACCGCGGGCCCCCACCACTTGCTGTGTGGCCACCTCGACCGCGTCGGGGTCCGTGACATCGACGCCGATTGCGTGCGCACCCAGCGCCTTCGCCGTTTCGGCGGCGCGCGCGGGATCGATGTCCCAAAGCCAAATATCTGCGCCGGAATTTTTCAGTCGCTCGGCGATCGCGCGGCCGATGCCCTGTGCGGCACCGGTGACGATAGCTGTCCTGCCGTCGAGATCGATCTGGTTCATGCGGTGAAGCTCCCTGGGTGCCGGCCGGCATCAGCCTGCAGGTGATCCTGACGATTGGGGGTGCCAGCAGCGACCGGCTGTTGTTCGGCGTTTGCATGGCATGCGCTCGATGCGGCCACGAAGACCACAATATACCATGGTACCGCTCGGTTTGAGGTCGTGAATTAGAAACATCTAAAACGTGTTTTACGATTCCTTAAACAACCAAAGCAAGAATACAGAAATGCAATCAGTGCGTGTGAATATGAAAAATATTCTTGCATGGAGAGAAAGACGATGGGACGGGTCCTAACTTTCAAGACGCCTGACATTGTCGAATTCGAGCATCGTTTTTTTGCGTCCTTTCCGGATGCATGCTTCCGGCTCGATGAGAGCGAAGGGATTCCCGTTTACTCATTCGGTCTGGGCGCGCAGCAGGTCGCGCTCTCGTTTCCGGGCATCAAGCGCGAGTTCACCATTCGCGAATACGCCCATGACGCGGTGATGCTCAACACGGTGGAACGCAGCCTGCGGTTTGTCAGCCTGCTGGGAATCGGGGACCGGATCCCGCCGGAAATTTTGACCGGAGACGCTTCGTGGGAACCGACTCATATTCACCAGCACGCGGCCCGCAAGAGGATTGGTGCGCATCTCGTCGCCTGGCAGATGGAAACGCCCGTGATGGTGTCTGACCCGGTCAAGCTTGAGCGGTTCGTCGCCGCCCATGTCGACGATGCAGCCATCGCGAAGGCGCTTGTGCGTATGACATCGGAGCTGGGGTGCAGCGGCGACGAAAGCGGCGCGGTCTCGCAAACCTTGGACGCGGCGGTGGATGAGGTTTCCTATATTGAGGCCTTGCGCGAACGTTACCTCGCCGTGTGCCGGGTCGGGCGGCGCCTCCAGAAAGTGCGACGTGATTTTGCCCACCATGCGAGCGTCATCAGCGAAGTCGATCCGGTCGCACGCCTGATCACAATTCCGATTCACTCACTGGGCCTTAATTTGGCCGAGGTCGATGCGCGCCTCTCGAACATTGTGTCCCTGTTCCGGGATTTCGAGTTCCACCGGACTGCGATTCGCGATATCCGTGACGAGATGTTCGCCCGCCTGAACCCGTGGGACGACATCGCGGAGTCCTGGTCGCGGCTGTCGGGCGATATTTCCGATCCGTATACGGTGACACCTCTGTTGCGCGATCTCTACCGATATCTGGCGCCACGATTCATGCCGGCCGACACATGGGCGCTACTCCTTGCCAAAGACCGGCGTCTCGACGAAAGCCGCCAATACGGCAAGGTCACCACCTGGTTCGAACGCACTGACCAGGCCATCTAAAGCGCCTTGTTTGCGGGGTATCGGCTGACTAACGTGGTGCCTCAATCGACTAAAGGTGTCTCGTGACCGGAACCATTGAAGGCCGTTTGGCAGCGCTCGGTATCGAGTTGCCCATCCCGCAGAAAACCCGTGTGGCGAAAATACTTCCGGCGATGATCGTCGACCGTCTTCTGTACGTCTCCGGCATGGTGCCACAATGGAACGGTGAATTGCGTTTTGTTGGCAAGGTGGGGCGCGAATACACGCTGGAAGAAGGGCAAGAGGCCGCACGTCTGTCGACCCTCAACGTGCTCGCCCAGGCCCGCGATGTGCTCGACGGTGATCTGGATCGCATCGCGCGGGTGGTCAACCTGAAGGGTTACGTCAACGCGATGCCGGATTTCACGGCGATTTCGGCGGTGGTGAACGGTGCGTCGGAGCTCATGATCGATGTGTTCGGAGACGCCGGCCAGCATACGCGGACGGCGCTCGGGGTCGCGGTCATGCCGTTCGATGTGGCGACCGAAGTCGAGGCGATCTTCGAACTGGCCTGACGGGTTTCGGGGGTTTCGTTGGAATCTTGGGAAGCATTTCCGGTGGTCCGGTGCTGATGGATTGTCCGTGCTAAACTCGCCGGCCTTGCGTGCGCCGCGTCCCTGGCGCCAACCCGCACCTATCGGGGGATGGAACATCAAAATGAAATTACTCGCGCGATCCGACATTCGGTTCCGTCATTCACTTCTGGGCGTCACGCTGGTTTTTGGACTGACGGTCGGACTGACGCAGGGCGGCACAAATGCACAAGCGCCGGCGCCGGCCGTCAATCTGGTGCCTTCCGGTGAGGTTGATCTTGCGGCGGGCACGGTCACGCTGCCGCTCTATCAGGGCCGCATGGAGAGTGGCGAGAATGTCTGGCATGTGCTGCTCGATGTCAGCGATCGTGATACCGCCGACCGCCTGGGCATCAACTGGTCGGGCAAGCTTGCCAATGCCGGGGTCGGTCGCGCGGTTCGCGATGCCGAAATTTCGCCCGACGGCAATCTCGTCTTCGATTTCGGGACGGTCGATTTCACACCGACGCGCCAGGTTGTGCCCGGTGTCGGGAGCGCGCCGTTTCCGCCCTCTCTGGCGACACCGGGATCGATCGGCGATGACGACTACACGCCGCTCGTGCGGGTGACAAACGGTGGCGGATATATCTTCAACGCGCCGGTGGTGGCGTTCGATGTCGAGGTAGAGACGCTCGATGAATTCTGTCGCGGCGAGCCCGATTATGCGCTGGTGCATGACAAGGTGGTCCATATCTGTCCGCGCGACGGCACGGTGACCCTTCAGTTGACCAGCGGTTTTTCCGGCGGCAAACGCATTGAATACATCTCCAGCGAGGCCAATGTGGCCCTGGTGGCCGCGCTTGAGGGCGCGACCTTCACGCCGCGCCTGTCGGATGTACCGGCAGACCAGGGGGATGCAGCATGGAGCGCGGTCGAGCCGATCTATGTGGTGATCAACGGCGTGACGGGCGCATCAAAATCCGCCCGGCAGGGACTGACCAGCGCGCTGGCCGATGGGCTGCCGCCGCTCAATGTGACGGGCGATATCCCGTCCATTGGTGACGGTTACAGCCCGCTCTGGGCATCCCATCCGGTCTTCTGGGCCGATTCGAGCCTGGCGGAAAGACGCCTGATCACCGGGGAGGGAATGGTCCGGACCCTGGCGGCGGCGGGTCGCGTGCACGGACCCGGCGGCGCGGCGATCGGATCGGACGGGATTCTGGTAAACTGCCCAGTGATTGCGCGTCGCGACTAGACGCCGGATAGAGAACGGGAGTAGCCGGTTTGACATGGACCGACACGACATTGACGACCTGGGGCCGATCCCGTTTCGCGCGGACCGCGACCACAGCTCCGTCCGACGAGGGAGCGCTCCGTGAGGCCGTTCGGGCCCGCCATGCGCGCGGTGTCATCACCTATGGGGGCGGGCGGTGTTACGGCGATGCGGCGCTCGACGATGGTGGGCAGACGATCCTGACGTCGGCGCTGAATCGCATTCTGTCCTTCGACCCGCGGACCCGCGAAGTCGTCTGCGAGGCGGGTGTCGATTTCGCGGCATTGCTCGATCGCTTCCTGTCAGAAGGGTTTTGTTTTCCGGTCTCCGCCGCGACGGCGCGGGTCACCGTTGGTGGTGCGTTCGCCAACGACATTCATTCCAAGAACCATCACCGCGTCGGCAGCTTCGGTGATCATGCGGTCTGGATTGACCTGATGTTGGCGAGCGGAGAACTGGTGCGTGCGTCGCGTGACGAGAATGCCGATATTTTTCACGCTACCCTTGGCGGTGCCGGGCTGACCGGGACAATCATGCGCGTGTGTTTCCGGCTGATGCCGATACCGTCGAGAGCGGTCGACGCGCGCTATCTCTCGATCCCGGATGTCGACGCCATGATCGATACGATCGAGTCCTCGCGTGATACGGCAGGGTTTCTGTTCGGCTGGGTCGATGCGATGGCGCGCGGCAAGGACATGGGGCGTGGCATTCTGGAGGTTGCCAATCTGGCGCCAAACGATACGGACATCGCGCCACTGCCGACGGTAAAGCATATCCGTTTCGCGCCACCCTCGTTCCTGCTTCACCCGATGATTCTGAAGCAAATTACAGACCGGCGGTTCCGCCGGGTGCCGCCAACCGGTCGTAAGGTGCGGATGCAGCTGAATCCATTCTTTTTTTCGGCCGACAGCATCGTCGGGTTCAACAAGGTGTATGGCCGGCGCGGCTTCTACTCTATTCACACTGGCTTTCCGCGCGAAAGCCAGCGAGCGGGCATCCGCGCGGTGATGGAGGCGCTGACCGCGGCGGGCGCCGGGTCGTTTGCCGCGGTGATGAAGCCCATGGGCGGCCCGGGTGCGGGCCTGCTGTCCTTTCCGATGGACGGCATGGTCTATGCGGTCGATCTGCCACGCCGCGCCGGGATCGAAGGGGTCCACAAGAAAATCGAGCGGATCACGCTCGACCATGGCGGTCGGCTCTACCTTGCCAAGGACGCGCTGATGTCTGCCGAGACCTTCGCTGCCATGTTCCCGCGGCTCGGCGAGTTCCGCGAAATTCTGTCCCGGATTGACCCGGACGGACGTTTTCAATCGGACATGGGACGGCGGCTCGGTCTGCATCCCTGATTGGTCGCAGAGACAAGTGCGGCAGCCATTTGCGACGCGCGATCAACCCACTATGCTTCGCACATGACCGCGCAATCCCCCGAAGATCCGATGCCCATGCCCGCGCCGCTCGCGCTGCATCGCGAGAGCGTGCAGCCGGAATGGATCGACTATAACGGCCACATGAATCTGGCCTATTACATGTTGGCCTTCGATCATGCGACGGATGCGTTCTTCGACTTTGTCGGGCTCGGCGAGGCCTATCTGAAGGCCAGCAACGCCTCGACATTCACCCTGGAAGGGCACATCACCTACGATCGCGAGTTACTGGCCGGATCACCCATGCGGTTCGAAACCCAGCTGCTGGCCCATGATGCCAAGCGCCTGCACTACATCCATTTCATGTATCACGCCGACGAAGGCTATCTCGCCTCGACGAATGAGTTGATCAGCCTGCATGTGGATATGACGGCCCGGCGATCTGCGCCGATGCCCGCGGCGGTCATCACGCGTCTCGACGCGGTCGCGGCGACCCATGATAAACTGCCGCGTCCGGAACAGGCCGGGAGGGTCATTTCCATTGTCCGTTAATGCGTCCGCCAATGCGTCCCTTGAGGCGTCCGTTAATGCACGCATAAAGGGGCACCGCCAGATCGGCACGGTGCGCGAGATCGCCGAGCGCTGGGGCCTGGGGGCGCGGCTTTCGCGCGCCGCCGACAAGGGGCCTGCGTTCCGTGAGATGCTCGATTGCGCGGTTGTGATCAGCCGGCGCGCGCGGACACTGGCCGGTGTGGCCTATGCGGCCGATCGGCGGATTGTGCTGAACGCCCGGCTGCTTGAGAATGGCTGCGAGGAGGACCGCGACGCGACCTTCCTTCATGAATGTGCCCATGTGCTTGCGGATTTGTTCCATGAACGCCCGTGCCGCCATGGCGTCCGGTGGCGTGAGATGATGCGTCTGCTCGGCGAGGTGCCGAATGTGCGCCATCGCATTCCGTATTTGTCGCGTGAGGCCAATGCGAAGATAATCTGGCGCTGCACCGGTTGCGCGCAGGCCTATCATTACGTCCGTCGCCCCCGGCGGCGCCTCAAGGATTGCTACTGCGCCGACTGCGGACCCGTTCGCGGCCGCCTGCGCGAGGAAACACCCCAATGAACAAGCCCACCACCGAAGGCGGCACATCATCCACGGAACTGCGGATTATCGTCTGGCAGTTTGTCCGGATCATGGTCCAGCTCGAGACCGTGGCCCGCGCCCGCGGCCGCGCGAAGGCGCCGACGGTTTTTGCCGACTGGCGCGCCGCCTGGACCGAAATCGATCGCACGCTGACGCGTCTGGCAGACAGTGATGCGGAAGCCTTCTCCGACCTGATGATGAATCAGGAGGTCGTCGTCCGTTGCCGCGACAAGAGCCAGGTGAACGAGGTGACCCGGGCGATCGAGAATGTGATGAACCAGCTCGATCAACAGATTCGCGCGGTGCGCGGCGAAGCCAAGGCGGAAGAGGAACTGCGCTTCGAGCGGCGGGAGATGAACGCCCTGCTCAAGCATTTGCGCAAGACCGGTCGCGGTGGCGGCGCGCGCAAAAGCGCCAGCGCGACCCAGACGCGCAAGATCGCCGACGCGACCCTGTCGCGAAAAGGCGGCGCCGCGCCAAAGCGCAAAACGGGTACGAAACGATCTGCCGGCGGTCGCCCGGTGGACGACCCGGCCGGTGACCCGCCGGAGGTCCGCCGCTCCGGCGACAGGCGTCGAGGCGGTGCCGGCGGGAAGAGCGCTAGTCCGCCGCGTCGCGGGCGGAAAGGCTAGCCGCAAACGCGGCGACCGCCTCTTCGAGGCTACGTAATTTGTCCGCGGTCTCGCGGGTTTCCGAGGCAAGCGACGAATTTGCCAGCAGGTTGAAAATGTCCGCCGCGCCTTCATGCATGCGGGGCGTGAGCCCGACATCGGCGAAGGTCTTCGCGATCTCCAGCATTTCATTCCTTTTGGGTTCGTCCTCGGCGGCCAGCCATGGCACCCGGCGTTCCATCCGGGCCAGCACCTGGCCCTGACTCTCCGACAGCTCCCGATGAAGCTGTTCGGACAGACCGAGCTGTTTTGCGCCGATCAGGACGAGGGCCTCAAGGGTCATCGCGCCCTTGTTCAGGGCCGCGTAGCACATCTTGATGGCCGAAGCCGCGCCGATCCCGCCGTCGAGCGTGCGGACGATCATGTCCGGCCGGGCGATGGCGTCGAGCCGTGTTGCCCCGTCGCCGCTGACATAGAGTCGGGTCGGCGCGCTGCGGCCCGGGGGCGCGCCGATGATGCCGCCGTCGAGAAAGTCGGCCCCGGCGGCCCCGATGACTCCGGCGATCGTCCGGCTGGTCGCCGGGGCAATTGCGTTGCAGTCGGCAAACAGGGGGGCGGCACCGCTGGATTTCATCAACGCGGCGCACTGCGTGGCGAATTCCACCGCGGCGGATGGCGGCATCACCGACATCAGAAGATCGACCTCGCCGATCAGTGACGCGAGATCGCCGGCGTCTACGATCTGGGCCTGTGCCGCCAGCTTGCGCGAGCGTTCGCTGCGGCCGTCGAGCGCGGTTACGACCCGAAAGCCGCCTTCGCGCAGGGTGCGGCCCACAGCGTGGCCCATATCGCCGGTGCTGACGATACCGATGGTCCGGATCGACATATGCGTGTTCCTTCTCCGTGAATCCGCCGCAAAGCGGCCGAGCACATTGATTTTCGGGGCCCGGCGCTGTTACATCGCGCCCATCCTAACATTGCAGCAATCGGACGGGGACAGAGTGATGACGACGGACAGACTGGTGGAGCCCGCATGGCTCGAAGAGCATCTCGACGATCCCAATGTGGTGATCCTGGAGTTCGACTGGACCGGCACGGAATCCTACGACAAGTGGCACATTCCCGGCGCCCACGGCTTTTTCTGGAAGGATTTCCTGTGGGATGACGATATCCGCGACTTCCCGTCACCGGAACTGTTCGCCAGGCGCTGCGGTGAACTCGGCATCACCAACGACACGACCGTCGTCTGCTACGGCGACCCGGTACAGTTCGGCACCTATGGCTGGTGGGTGTTTACCTATCTGGGTCACAAGGATGTGCGGCTGCTGAACGGCGCGCGCGTGCTGTGGGAGAAGGAAGGCCGTCCGACCACGACCGATGTGCCCATACCGACACCAAGCACATACACGCCGGGAACCGGGCGCAACGATCACATGCGGGTGCGGTTTACCGAAATTCTCGAACGCCTCGACGACATCAAGGCCGGTGGCAAGACCGCGCTGATTGACCACCGCTCGCCCGAAGAATTTAATGGCGAGCGGGTCAATATGATCGGCGCGCCTGATGTCGGCGCCGAACGCGCGGGCCGTATCCCCGGCGCCAAACATCTCTATTTCGATGAGCTGCTGAACGACGACATGACGTTCCGGGATGAGGGCGAATTGCGCAGCCTGCTTGAGGGCGTCGGCGCCACGCCCGACAGGGACGTGATCTCCTACTGCCGGCTCAGCCATCGCGCGACGCTGTGTTATTTCACGATGACCCAGCTGCTCGGCTACGACAGCGTGCGCAGCTATGACGGCTCGTGGACCGAGTGGGGCAGCCTGGTCGGCGTGCCGATAGAGAAATAAGACGGCGTGCCGATCGAAAAATAGCCCCGAAGGGGCGCAATAAGAATTCTCTGAAGGGGAATGGAATTATGGGTTTGAGTGGACCGGGCGTCGAAAAATATCCGCATATCTTCGAAGCGGGCGAGATCAGGGGCGTCGAGATGGCGAACCGTTGCGTCGTCTCGTCGCTGACACGCGCCAGCGCCACGGCGGACGGCATCGTCACCGACCAGATGGCCGAATATTACGCGCGCTACGCAGGCGGCGGCTGGGGCCTGGTGATGACCGAGGGCGTTTATATCGACCTCAAATACAGCCAAGGCTACACCTACCAGCCCGGCATCGCGACGGATGAGCAGGCCGAAAGCTGGCGCAAGGTCGTCGACGGGGTACACGCCGAGGGCGCGCCGATCTTCATGCAGATTTTCCACTGTGGGGCCATCAATCAGGGCAACAACTGGGTCGAGGGCTCAATTTCGGCGTCGGCCGTCACCCCGAGGGGCGAACAGATTCCGCGCTACCGCGGCGCCGGTACCGGCTTCCAGACCCCGCGCGAGATCACCCGCGACGAGATGGTCGAGGTCATCGAGAGCTACGCCGCCGCCGCCCGGCGCGCGGTCGAGATCGGTTTCGACGGGATCGAGGTGCATGGGGCGAACGGGTATCTGCCCGACCAGTTCCTGACGGCGCACACTAATCTGCGCACCGACGAGTATGGCGGGCCGATCGAGAACCGGGTGCGCTACCATTGCGAAGTGATGCAGGCCGTGCGTGACGCCGTACCGGATGTCCCCGTGGGCGTGCGCATCTCCCAGACCAAGGTGAATGATTTTACCTATGAATGGCCGGGTGGCGACAACGACGCGAAGGTCGTGTTCACCTCACTGGCCAAGACCGGAATCGATTTCCTCGATTGCAGCGCCCATCTGGGTCTGGACCATGTGTTCGGCACGGACCACAGCCTGTCGGGCCTGGCCCGGCAATATTCCGGCCTGCCGGTGATGGCAAATGGCAAGCTGCAGGACCCCGTGGCCGCGGAGCGGGCAATCATCGAAGAGGAAGGCGATTATGTCTCCATCGGCAAGGGGGCGCTGGCCGATTCGGAATGGCCGCGGAAGATCGCGTCAGGCGAGGAGCCCTATCCTTTCGATCCGGGTATGACCATGCCTTACGCGACCCTCGACTGTAACGAGGCCTTCTGGGCCGAGAACCCGGACGGCAAGTCGAAGCAGAAGGTCGAGGCGCGCGATGTTACCGAGGGCGCGACCTGATCCGTCTGCCGTGAACCGAAATCAAAAGGGCGCCTCCGGGCGCCCTTTATTTTAATTGGGTATGGACGACGACTACCCGTCGAGGCCCGCCGTAAATCGCAGGCCTGCGGCTGACAGCTTGTCGAACACGTCCTGGCCAAACTTGTCGGCGATCATCTCGCCGTCTTCGGGCCGCATGTCGACGTCCTGGAACTTGTCCCGGTCGCCCTGGATGAACACCAGAAGGTGGGCAACCTCGTCCGACACGTTGGTGAAGTTGCGCACGACCTTGGGTGGCACCGCGATCATATCATAGGGGTCGAGGAAAATTTCATGTTCGCCCTGATCGCCCCATTTGATGGCGAAGCGGCCGTTGAGGCACATGAAGGTCTCGCAGGTCGTGTGGTGGGCGTGCAGCAGGGGATGGTCGCCGGGCGGGCAGCGCACCATGTTGACCGTGAACACCTCGCCGCCATCGCCGCCGATCACCGGCGGTGCTTCGCCGGTGGCGCTTTTCATGCCGTCGGGCGCCATCATGACGAAGGTCTCGTTGGCCGCGACCGCCGCATAGGCTTCCATCGGGATGCCTTTGGATTCCGCGTATTGTTCCTTCACCGACACCAGATCGCCGTAGCGGCAGATGCGGGATTCCATCTCCTCGGGTGTGGGGGTGATGGTCTTCATGATGTTGCCCTCCCGGCGTTGGACTTATTCGGCCGCGTCGCGGCCGTCCTCGACACCCGCTTCGAAGCTGACGCCGATCCCGCGCAGCTTGTCGAGGACATCGTCGCCGAACTTCTCGGCCAGACGGTCGGCCTCGACCTGCGGGTGGTCGATGTCGTTGAAGGATTCCTCGGAATCGCCGTTGATCCAGACCAGCAGGCGGGCGGTCTCGTCGCTGACATTCTCGAACCGGCGGACCACGCCCGGTGGTACCGCGATCATGTCGAGGGGATCGAGGAACAGCTCATTCTCGCCTTTGTCGCCCCACTGGATCTTGAACCGGCCGTTGAGGCAGAAGAACGTCTCGCGGGTAAACTGATGGGCGTGGAGCAGGGGGCCGTCGCCCGGCGGGCATTCGGCGATGATCACGCTCATCTTGTCTTCGGTCGTGACCGCGGGATGCTGGGCCATGGGCCCGCCCTGGTTCTCCGGCGACATCAGCAGATACAGCGAGCGGGCCGTCATCATCTCGTAGACTTCCTTCGGGATGCCGACCTCGGCGTCGTAGCTGCTGCTCTGGGGTTTGATCTTGTTGAAGCGCGCGACCCGGGCTTCCATTTCAGCTTGTGTGAAATTCGTGGTCTTCATCGGTTTCCCCTTCTGATCTCATCGCGTTTGCCTCGCGCCGTCCATGCGGGCGATTTTGGGAAACCCTAATACAAAGACCGGATCGGCGGGAGTCGTGATCTTGCTTTCGCTGCCATGCGCGACCGGGCGGAGGGGCCAGGTGTATTCACCCCTCGAACCGGGTTTCGGAACCCGGGACAGGCGGGGTGTGATCCAGGGCCAGCGAGGGCGTGGCGGCGAGGAGAAGTGCGCCGGTTTTGCGGGGTTCGCATGGCGAACCGGCAGAGGCTTTCCAAGGTCTGCCGGTCTAGGTGCGCGCATTTCTGTGTGCAATAGTTTCACTGCAAGCTGTGGGGAGAATGATCCATGCGTGAGTTCATCTACGAAGCCCTGCCGGGCCGGGTGGTGTTCGGGCTCGGCAGCCTCGACCGGCTGGCCGAGGAGGTCGAACGCCTGGGTGTCGCCAAGGCGCTGGTCCTGTCGACCCCGCAGCAACGCGCGCAGGCCGAAGATGTGGCGCGCCGGCTGGGCGACAAATCCGCCGGGGTCTATGACAAGGCCGAGATGCATGTGCCCATAGAGGTGGCGCAAGCCGCGCGCGAAGATGCCAAGAGGCTCGGTGCGGATGCCTGCGTGGCCGTGGGTGGTGGCTCGACCATCGGGCTTGGCAAGGCCATTGCGCTCGAGTTTGGCCTGCCGATCATCGCCGTGCCGACCACCTATGCCGGGTCCGAGATGACGCCGATCTGGGGTCTGACCGAAGACGGGATCAAGAAGACCGGCCGCAACACGAAGGTGCTGCCGACGACGGTGGTCTATGACCCGGCGCTGACCGCCACCCTGCCGGTGCATGTCGCCGGCCCCAGCGGCATGAACGCGATCGCCCATTGCGTCGAGGCGATGTATTCCGAGACCGCGAACCCGATTATTTCGATGATGGCGGAAGAGGGCGTGCGATCGCTTGCCCGCGCCCTGCCTCTCGTCGTGCGCGATCCCGACAATATGGCGGCGCGCACCGACGCGCTCTTTGGCGCTTATCTGTCCGGGGCGTCTCTCGGCGCGGTCGGCATGGCCCTGCATCACAAGCTGTGTCACACGCTCGGCGGCAGCTTCAACCTGCCCCATGCCGACACCCATACGATCGTGATACCGCACGCGACCGCTTACAATATTGGCGCGGCACCGGACGCGAAGGCGCGTCTGTCGCGCGCGCTCGAGACCGATGATCCGGCCGGCGCATTGTATGACCTCGCGGAGACGATCGGCGCCAAGCTGGCGCTGCGCGACCTCGGCATGACCGAGGCCGATCTTGACCGTGCCGCCGACATCGCCGTTGAGAACCCCTATTACAATCCACGGCCGGTCACGCGCGAGGGAATCCGCGCGCTGCTCGACGACGCCTTCCATGGGCGTCGCCCGACGGCGGCCTGACCAAAAGACCCAATACAGGAGAGAAAAGATGCCCGAAGCCTATATCTGCGACGCGGTGCGCACACCCTTCGGACGCTATGGCGGTTCCCTGTCGAGCGTGCGCACGGATGATCTCGGCGCTATCCCCATGAAGGCGCTGATGGACCGCAATCCGGGTGTCGACTGGGACAAGGTCGACGAGGTCTATTACGGCAACGTCAACCAGGCGGGCGAAGACAACCGCAACGTCGCGCGCATGTCGCTGTTGCTGGCGGGCTATTCATCCGATGTGCCGGGCGCGACCGTGAACCGGCTTTGCGGGTCGGGCCTCGAGGCGTTGACGGCGGCGGCGCGTGCGATCCGTACCGGCGAGGCCGAACTGGTCGTCGCCGGCGGTGTCGAGAGCATGTCGCGGGCACCCTTCGTGATGCCCAAGGCGACCAGCGCCTTCTCGAGATCTAACCAGATCGAGGACACGACCATCGGCTGGCGCTTCGTCAATCCGAAGATGAAGGCGGAATACGGCATCGATGCGATGCCCGAGACGGCGGAGAATGTGGCGGAGGAATTCCAGATCTCGCGTGCCGATCAGGACGCGCTGGCCTTCCGGTCGCAGCAACGCACCAAGGTGGCCCAGGAACGGGGGCGTTTTGCGCGCGAGATCGTGCCCGTCGAAGTGCCCCAGCGCCGCGGCGATCCGGTGGTGGTCGACACGGACGAACATCCGCGTCCCGACACCGATATGGCGGGCCTTGAGAAGCTGCCGACGCCGTTTCGCGAAAACGGCAGTGTCACAGCGGGCAATGCCTCGGGCGTGAATGACGGTGCCTGCGCCATGATCGTTGCGTCGGAAGCGGCCGTGGAGAAATATGGCCTGACCCCGATTGCCCGGGTCGTCGGGACGGCCACGGCGGGCGTACCGCCGCGGATCATGGGCTTCGGCCCGGCGCCGGCGACCCACAAATTGTTGGAGCGCCTCGGCCTCAAGATCGGCGACATCGATGTGATCGAGCTGAATGAGGCCTTCGCGGCCCAGGCGCTCGCGGTCACCCGCGATCTCGGTCTTGCCGATGATGCCGAGCACGTGAACCCGAATGGCGGCGCCATATCGATTGGTCATCCGCTGGGCGCGAGCGGTGCGCGCCTGGCCACCACGGCGGCTTACGAACTACAGGAGCGGGACGCCAGATACGCGCTCTGCACCATGTGCATCGGGGTCGGCCAGGGCATCGCCACCGTCCTCGAACGGGTAAAATAGGCGCAGGGAAACGAAACAAACATCAGCGGGAGGGTTTCATGCACTTCATCATCGTCAACACGGACAAGGAAGACGGCATCGAGTTGCGGGCGCAGACGCGCGAGACCCATCTCG
>JAQCFD010000265.1 GCA_027618305.1 Pseudomonadota bacterium | reverse complement strand
ATTTCGCCGCGTGATGCGATGTGGCGGTTGAAGTGCTGGACGGCGTCGCCGTCCATCGAATCTGCACCGAGAATGTCCAGGTCGGCGGCGATCAGGTCGTGCAACCCGCCGAGACGGGCTGCCACCAACTCGATCTGGGCGCAAAACTCATCACCCGGATCGGGGAATTCCAGAATGTCCTGATTGATGGCGTTGGTGCGATCGATCAGGAAATCCACCTGGTCGAGTTCGCTGCGCAGGCGTGCGGACATGGTGTCGGACCAGCCGATATCGGCGCGACCGTCCAGGTCATATCCCACCCAGCTGGCGAGGGTGGCGATTTGCGGAATGAGTCCGCGCCATTCTTCGGGGTAGGCAGTTTTGACGACGTCGAGAATGATCGCATGTATCCGGCCACGTGCGTGCCGTGCATTCGCGATGGCACGCGCGGCGAATTCTTCTTCGAGCCGCAAGTCGATGGACGCCGGCGAGCCGAACAGGTCGCCATCCGAAAGTTGCTGGATGACTTGCACCTGGTCGTCCGGGTTTGCGGCGAGGTCTGCCAGAGCGGACATGGCCTCGCGCGACATCGAGAAGGTCGGGTGGGCTGTGAAGACGATGCCGAAGGTGGCGCGCTCGACGAGTTTCCTGAATTCGTCAAACGGGACAGGTTTGTCGCCGGGATCTCGTGTCAGGCTTTCGAACAGGGCACGCAGGCCGGTCTCATTCTCAACGGGATCGACGTTGCCGAGATAATCCCCGAGACGGTTTGCGCGTATTTGAAACGCGTCGCGGGTCAGGCCATCGACCGCATCGGTCAGGTCGGTGAGCGCAATATCGCCGCGATCGAGCATCCGCGTGATTTCGTCGGATACTTTCTGCACATGGTTCGCAAGCGGCTCGTCACGTGCCGCATGCCGGTAGGCCCCATAAAGGATGGAGAGTTGGCCGGAGATGTCCCGAGACGAATGGTCGGCGTTCATCCGGCCGCCGCAGCCAGCCGGTCGAGCCCGGCCTCAAGATCCGCGATCAGGTCATCGGGATGCTCCAGGCCGACATGCAGGCGCAGCAAGGTGCCTGTCGATTCCCACGTGGTTGCGGTCCGGATCGGTTTCCCCGGGAGGATAAGGGATTCATACCCGCCCCAGCTGGCACCCATGGCGAACAGCTCCATCCCGTCGAGCATGGCACCCAGGGCTGTGTCGTCGTGATGCTTGTCGAGTGTCAGGCCGAACAGACCGCAGGCGCCTTCGAAGTCACGTTTCCAGAGTTCGTGCCCGGGATCGTCGGGCAAGGCGGGGAACAGGACCCGGGTCACTTCCGGGCGCGTCTTGAGCCAGTTGGCCATGGTGAGGGCGTTCTCCTGATGCTGGCGCAGGCGCACGCCCATGGTGCGCAGGCCCCGCAACCCGAGATAGCAATCGTCCGGCGCGGCGTGTTGTCCCCAGTAGCGGAAGTTCATGAGGATTTTTTCGTAATGCTCTTCCGTCGTGACGATGATGCCGAGCATCGCGTCGGAATGGCCGACGATATACTTGGTCGCGGCGTGCACCGAGACATCGACGCCTTTCTCAAAGGACCGGAAGTAGAGCGGCGTGCCCCAGGTGTTGTCGTTGATCACAACCGCGCCGCGCGCATGCGCCGCGGCGGAAATCGCCGGGATGTCCTGAACTTCGAAGGTCTGTGAGCCGGGGGCCTCGGTCAGCACGACCTTGGTGTTGTCCTGCAGCAGTTCGGAAATGCCGCCGCCGATCAGGGGGTCGTAGTAGGTGGTCTCGACGCCGTATTTCGCCATGACATTGTTGCAGAAATTGCGGGTCGGGAAATAGGCGCTGTCGGAGACGAGAATATGGTCGCCGCTTTCGACAAAAGCGGAAATCGCCGTGGTGATGGATGCGAGCCCGGAGGACACGGCGATCGCGTGATCACCGCCCTCGACCAGTGCGACGGCTTCCTCGAGCGACTTCTGGGTCGGCGTGCCCATGCGCCCATAGGTGATGTGCTTGGTGAAGTCACGGGCGCGCCACTCGGCCAGCGTGGGGCTGGTCACGGTGGAGGCGTGATAAACCGGCGGATTGACGATCCCGTAATTGTCCTCCGGATGGCGCCCGCCGCTCGCGAGCAATGTCTCCAGGTGAACATTGTCCTTCTTGGTCATGCAGAGCCCTTTTCTTTTGGTGTGTCGGCGTTGCCGCCCCATTCAGTCCACGACCCGTCATAGAGAGTCCAGTTGTCCCGGCCAATCAGATGCATGCCGAGGCCCAGGATGCAGGCGGTGACGCCCGACCCACAGGTGGTCGCCACGGTGCGTGAGCCATCCGCCCCGACCCGGTCGAAGGCGGCGCGCAGCGTGTTGGCATCGCGGAACGCACCCGCTTCGGCGTCGATGATCTCGGCATAGGGCAGATTGGCCGAACCGGGGATGTGCCCCGGCTCCACGCCCGGGCGCGCCTCGGGTTGGCTGCCATCGAAACGATTGGCCGCGCGGGCATCCAGCACCAGTTCCTCGCCGCTCTCGATGTTGCCGAGAATCTGCTCGATGGAGCGGAGTTTCGATGCGTCCAGGCTTGCCTTGAATCTGGCGGGTGCAAAGGACGGGATGTCGGTGGTGACGGGGCGGCCCTCTGCCTGCCACGCATCGAATCCGCCGGTCATCACGGCCACATTCTCATGGCCGAAGACCCGGAACATCCACCACACCCGCGGCGCGCTGAACAGGCCACCCGCAGCATCGTAGACGACCACCCGTTGATCATTGGAGATGCCCATGGCGCCCACGGCGGCGGCGAAACCGTCCGCGCTCGGGAACATATGGGGCGAGGGAGTCGGGTTCGGGTCGCACACCGTGTCGATATCGAAATGCAGTGCGCCCGGGATATGCGCCGCGTGATACTCGGCCCTGGCATCCCGGCCTGCCGCCGCGAGGTGATAGGAGGCATCGAGAATTCGGACGTTCGGGTCGTCCAGATGGGCGGCCACCCAGGCGGTATTGACCAGGGAATCAGGATTTACGTAGGTCATAAGAATTGTTCCTTATGTCGCTGTTTTATATGTCATTTAGTTCGATCGCAACGCGCCGGTTCTGGCGGCCCTTGCTCTCGATTTTTGTGACCGTTACGGGGCCGATTTCGGACGTGTTCGCGACATGGGTGCCGCCGCAGGGCTGCAGATCCTGACCGGCAATCCGGATCAATCGAACCCGCCCGGCACCCGACGGCGGCTTGACGCTCATGGTCTTCACCAGGTCGGGCTGTGTGGCGAGTTCGGCGTCGGTGATCCAGTCCTGGTCCACCACATGGTTGCCGGCGATCAGTTCATTCAATTTCGCTGTGATCTCGTGCTTGTCGAGATTGCTCTCCGGAATGGCGAAGTCGAGCCGCCCCTTGCCGTCATTCACCTGTCCGCCGGTGACCGGGTATTCGATCACGGCAGACAGCAGATGCAGGCAGGTATGCACCCGCATCATGCGGTGACGGCGGGCCAGTCGATCTCGGCGGTGACACCAGTGCCCGGCGCCGGCGTTTCCTGGCCTTCCGCCGGTACATGGACGATCACATCCGGACCGCCATCCTCGTCGCGGCCCTTCACAGTCGTCGCGATCGCGATGCTGTCGCCATCGGCGGTTTTCAAAATGCCGGAATCACCGGGCTGGCCGCCGCCTGTCGGGTAAAACACCGTTCGGTCGAGGACGATACCGCCCAGATCATTCACCGCGACAATCGTCGCGTCGCAGCTTGTGGCGTAGGCGTCGTCGCGGAAGATCGTGTCCGTCGCGGCGTTGCTCACTTGTCCAGCCATTCGGGAAAGGGCAGGCCCTTTTCCTTGAGGAACGCGACATTGAAGATTTTCGACGCGTAACGGTGGGCGCCGTCGCACAGGATGGTGACAATCGTGTGGCCCGGCCCAAGCTCCTTGGCCAGACGGAGCGCGCCGGCGACATTGATGCCGCTGGAGGTGCCGACACTGAGGCCTTCCTCGCGGATCAGGTTATACATGATCGGCAGCGCTTCCTCGTCGGGGATCTGGAACGGGAAATCGACCGGCGCACCCTCGAGATTGGCGGTAATCCGGCCCTGGCCGATGCCTTCGGTGATCGATGAGCCCTCGGACTTCAACTCGCCATTGGCATAGAAGTTGTAGATCGCCGCGCCCATCGGGTCGGCGAGGCCGATCTTGACGTCGGCGCTGCGGCTTTTCAGATACATGCCAACACCCGCGAGGGTGCCGCCGGTGCCGACCGCGCAG
>JAQCFD010000264.1 GCA_027618305.1 Pseudomonadota bacterium | reverse complement strand
CAGTTCCGGCAGAAGTCGGCCAGGTTCATCAGGTCGATATTCTGGACTTCCGGGTGGTCGCGCAGGTGCTGCACCAGGGTGCGGAAGGCGGCGGCCTCCAGCTCGGTCTGGTTCTGGGTATCGAGGTCGGCCATGTTCGTCTCCCGGTCTTTCTAGGGGCTGGGCTGTCGGTTGCTTCTCTCAATATAGGCGCGTCGACGGATGGTGCAACGACCCCGGACGCGGCCGCAAAAAAAGCCGGGCGCCACGGATGAAGGGGGCGCTCGGCCATCTGTTGGTCCGGCTTATCCGTCAGGCGAGGAAGCTGCGCAGCATCCAGGCGTTCTTTTCGTGCAAATGCATGCGCTGGGTCAGCAAGTCCGCCGTCGGCTGGTCGTTGGCCGCGTCGGCCGCCACGTAGACCTCGCGGGCCGTGCGGGCGACTGTCTCCTGGCCTTCGGCGAGCTGCTTGATCATGTCGGACGCACCGGGCACACCGTCGGCCTCGGGGATCGAGGACAATGCCGAGAAGGCCGCGTAGCTGCCCGGCGCCGGGAAGCCCAGCGCGCGGATGCGCTCGGCGATCATGTCCACCGCCAGCGCGAGTTCGTTATACTGGGCCTCGAACATCGTGTGCAGCGTATTGAACATCGGGCCGGTGACGTTCCAGTGAAAATTATGAGTCTTGAGATACAGCGTGTAGGTGTCGGCCAACAGGCGCGAGAGCCCATCGGCGATGCCTTGCCGCCGATCTTCGGGGATACCAATGTTGACGCCAATCTGGCCGGGATTCTCGGACATGGCCGTCTCCTTTGTCGCGTACTTGTTTAGAACAATTCTAGATATAGCCCGGAGACGCCAGAATACAATGGGCCAGCGTAGATTTTTTGACCCAGACCACCCGCACCGCGTGGGCGCAAAAAGCCCGCCTAGCTAAGCGCGCCGCAGGCCCGCTGGATGCGTGTGCAGGCGTCTTCCAGCGTCGCGGTTGCCGTCGCGTAGGAGATCCGGAAGTGGGGTGACAGGCCGAACGCCTCGCCATGCACCACCGCGACGCCTTCCGACGCCAGGATATACTTCGCCACGTCCTCGTCGGAGTTCAGCACATCGCCGTCCGGGGTCTTCTTGCCGAGCATGCCGGCGGCCGACGGATAGACGTAGAACGCGCCCTGGGGCGTTGCACATTCGAGGCCGTTGGCCTGGTTCAGCATCGACACGACGAGATCGCGGCGTTCCTTGAAGACCTTGTTGTGTTCGGCGATGAAATCCTGCGGGCCGCGCAGGGCTTCGACCGCCGCCCATTGGGAAATCGTCGAGGTCGAGGTGGTCGACTGGGAGGCGATCATGTTCATCGCCTTGATCAACGCCACCGGGCCGGCCGCGTAACCGACCCGCCAGCCGGTCATGCAATAGGCCTTGGACATGCCGTTCAGGGTCAGGGTGCGATCATAGAGTTCCGGCACCACCTGGGCGATCGTCGTGAATTCGAAATCGTCATAAACGATCTTCTCATACATATCGTCGGGCATGACCCAGACATGAGGATGGCGCAGCAGCACCTCGCCCAGCGCGCGCAATTCGTCCGCCGTGTAGGCCGCGCCCGACGGGTTGCAGGGCGAGTTCATCATGAACCACTTGGTCCTCGGCGTGATCGCCGCCTCGAGGGCCTCGGGGGTGATCTTGAAGCCCGTCTCCTGGGTGGTGTTGACCACCACCGGCACGCCGTCGCAGAGCAGCGTGATGTCGGTGTAGGACACCCAGTAGGGTGCCGCGACGATCACCTCGTCGCCCGCGTTCAGGGTCGCAAACAGGGCGTTGTAGATGGTCTGTTTGCCGCCGCAGCCGACATGGATCTGGCCGGGCTCGTAATCGAGCTCATTGTCGGCCTTGAGCTTGTCGCAGATCGCCTCGCGCAGCTCGGGAATGCCGGCCGGCGAGACATATTTGGTCTTGCCTTCGGCCATGGCGCGGACGGCCGCGTCCTTGATGTTCTGGGGCGTATCGAAATCAGGTTCACCCGCCGCGAGACCAATCACGTCGCGTCCCTGGGCCTTGAGCTCCTGGGACAGGGTGTTGATCGCGATCGTCGGTGAGGGCTTGATACTGTTCAAACGTTCGGCGAGGAGAGCCATCGGATTCGGTCCGGTTCGGGGTTGTTTCGCGGGCTAAGTCTGCGGGCGCGAAACCTAATCCCCGCCCCGACGACACGCAAGCGTATCCGCATGTGAGTCGTCTCCAGAAATCTGTGTCCCGGGGCATGCCCCAAACGCAGTTCGGCGCGGGACATGCCCGCGCCGAGCCGGCCACCCGGCCGCCTGGGTACTTCGGGGTTCTGGGGGAACTACTCCGCGGCCTGGTGTCGTTCGTTTTTGCGCTGCTTGCCGCTTTCCAGGGTCAGCCAGCCGGCCACGGCACAGAACGAAACCATGGCGACAATGACAATTCCCAAGATGATCATGTTTTCAACGGGCATGGCGAAGCTCCTTATTGAATTTCCCTCAATTTGCCGCTCACAGGGCCCAGTTTCATTGATGTGCATCAATGCTTCCGCCGCTTTCCGCAACAGCGAGGAGTGAAAACTGAAACCGGGTGATCTGCCAGACGCAGGCCGTCAGCGGGCGTTTACAGGCCAGACAAATGCGTACGGCACAAAGATCGGCCAATCAATCGGCCAATTATCTCCCTGAACAACCTTAGTCGATTGAATTAAAACAATATAATTGGAAAATAAATCGGCCATTGTTTCGGCCATTAAGTTGACCTATGATCGGCCAATAGATCGGCCAATAGATCGGCCATAAATGGCCTATGTTGTTAAAATATCTTTTTACTACTGATAGATAACAGATTATTAGATCGGCCATGACTGACATCGAAAGCGTCAGCCGCATAGAGCCCGCACGGCTCGAAAGTATCCCGGAATCCATCGCCGACATGATCGCCGATATATCCGCGCAAGGCGCACTGCTGGGGCGGGCTTTGCACCCCACAACGGCCGCAAACCTGGCTGCGCTCATCCGGATCATGAACAGCTACTACAGCAATCTGATCGAGGGGCATGACACCCGGCCCAAGGATATCGAGCGCGCACTCGCCAACGAACTGGATCCGGATGAGCAACGCCGGAACCTGCAGCTCGAAGCCAAGGCCCATGTCCGCGTGCAAGCCGAAATCGACCTGATGGCCGCGGAGGACAGATTGCCCGAACCTGCGTCCATCGACTTCATTCGCTGGCTACACCGGGAATTTTACCGCGACGCGCCGGAAGATATGCTCCGCATCCGAACCGCCGAGGTCGAGTTTCTCATGGAGCCGGGAGAATGGCGGAGCCTGCCGGAACATGACAACGCCGTCGGCCGGCACATTCCGCCCTCGAGCCATCGCGTGCAGGACTTCATGGCATATTTCGAAGACTGCTATCGCGTGTCCGGACGCGGAAATGCCGCACAAATCATGGCCATGGCGACAGCCCACCACCGGTTCAATTACATCCATCCCTTTCCCGACGGCAACGGGCGGGTGAGTCGATTGATGAGCCAAGCGATGGCACATCACGCCGGTATTGGCGCGCACGGCCTGTGGTCAATATCACGTGGCCTTGCACGCGGCCTGGAAAGCCGCGGCGACTACAAGCGATGGATGGACGCAGCCGACGCCCCCCGCCAGGGAGATATGGACGGTCGCGGCAACCTATCCCTGTCGGCGCTAACCGGTTTCACCGAGTGGTTTCTGCAAGTCACCCTCGACCAGATCACGTTCATGAACGGGTTGTTCGAACTGAACACCCTGGACAGAAGGCTGGCGGCATATGTGGCGCGCCACGACTCACTGAAACCCGAAGCGACACTGCTTCTGCAGGAGGCATTGATCCGCGGCGCATTCGAGCGCGGAGAAGCACCGCGCATCACCGGCCAGACCGAACGAACCGCGCGGCGGGTCCTGAACGACGTCACCGAAATCGGATTACTCGGCTCCGAGACTCCCAAGGGACCGGTTTCCCTCAGGTTTCCCGTCGATGCGCTGGAAACGCTGTTTCCCCTGTTGTATTCGGCCAGCTAAACCAAAATCGCAAAGCCGACGACAAACACAGGTCGGGATTCCTCCACTGGCCATCCGCCACCCCCGCGCCCTATATAGATGCCATGGCTGATCTTGCTGAAATCCAGGCCAAATACCTGCCGATGGTCGAACCGCAGCAGCGCCGCGTCTTCGCCGAGGATCACCCGGCGGGCGCCGGCCCGGCGGGGTTCGAGCTGGTTTCCGACTACACGCCCGCGGGGG
>JAQCFD010000263.1 GCA_027618305.1 Pseudomonadota bacterium | reverse complement strand
AAGCAGCCCGGGGCGGTGCTCGCCGTTCGTGAAAACGTGATCGCGGAGAATCGTGATGCCGTGGCCAGGCTCGTCGAACTGCATGTGCGCGCCACCAACCTGATCAACGAAGATCCCGATCGGGCGGCAAAGCATATTCACGCCGCCCTCGGTCAGGGACTGATTCCGCTGGAGGTCATCCAGCGCGCCCTGCGATCTGCGTCGAACAATTTTGTCTCGGATCCCAATGCCATCATCGCGGCCACCAGGGTCATGCATGATTTTTCGGCCGAGATCGGCACCCTCAAGAAGCCGGTTCTGATCGATGAACTTTTTGACGTGTCGTTCTACAAGCAGGTCACGGAGTAACCCATGTCCAAACGCACCTTTCTCGGTGCGGGCGGGCTTTTTGCATTTCTCCTCATCTGGGAGTTGGTTGCGCGCAGCGGTGTGGTCGAAGCCACATTGCTGCCCGCGCCCAGCAAGCTGCCCGCCACGCTGATCTCGGAAGTTACGCTGGGCTTCTGGCACAAGATGGTTCTGGCCAGCCTGAACCATTATCTGATTGGACTGATCAGCGGTTCATTGCTTGGCGTGATCGTCGGCGGCGCCGTCGCACTGTTCCCGACCCTCGATGCCGTGCAAAGCTGGCTCGCCCGGCTGCTGCGGCCGATTCCGCCGCTCGCGTGGATTCCGTTCGCCATCATCTGGTTTGGCATCAGCGAAACGGCCGCCGCCTTCATCATCGCGATCGGCGTTTTCTGGATTAACTACTTCACGGCCTATACCGCCGTGCGGGCGGTCGATCCTGATCTGATCGAACTGGCAGCCTCCTTCGGCCACCGCTCGCTGGGCGCGCGGCTGCGTAAGGTGATCCTGCCCGCCGCGGCGCCGGGCCTGTTGTCCGGCCTGCGCGCCGGGCTGGGGCAGGGCTGGATGACTGTTGTCGCCGCCGAATTGTTCGGAATCACCGGCATCGGCCAACGCATGAACGAGGCGGCCGGCCTGTTGGCTACCGAGGTGGTGGTTATCTACATGCTGACGATCGCCTTGCTCTATGGACTGAGCGACATGCTGTTTGTGGCCGTGCAGAACCGGGTGCTCCGATGGCAGCGATAGTCGAGCTACAGGATATCGGCATCACCTTCCCCGGTGGTGAGCGCCCTGTGTTCGACGGCATCAACGTCGCCGTCGAACGCGGTGAGTTTGTCATCATCGTCGGCGCGTCGGGTGCCGGCAAATCCACCTTGTTGCGTGTGGTCGCGGGCCTGCTCGCACCCAGTCGCGGCACGCTGTCGCACAGTTTCACGGAACGCCCCGACCAGCGCTCGGTCGCCATGGTGTTTCAGGAGGCCCGCCTGATGCCCTGGCGCCGGGTCCGTGACAACGTCGCCCTCGGCCTGGAGGGCCTCGCCGTCTCCGCCGCCGAACGCGACCGGCGCGTGGATGACGCACTGGCGCTCGTGGGACTGGCGAATTACGGATCGCGGTGGACGCATGAATTGTCCGGGGGCCAGCGCCAACGCATCGGCATCGCGCGGGCCCTGGCCGTCGAACCCGACCTGCTGCTCATGGATGAGCCGTTTGGCGCGCTCGATGCCATAACCCGTCAGACACTCCAGGACGAGCTGTTGCGGATCTGGGGCGAGACCGGAAAATCGATCCTGTTCGTGACCCACGACATCGACGAGGCCGTGCATCTGGGCGACCGTGTGCTGCTGCTCGGCGGCACACCGGCACGCATCACCCATACCTATGACGTCGATACCGCGCGGCCGCGCGATCGCGACGCGGCCGACGCCAACCGCGTGGGGGCGCAGGTTAAAGCGGATCTTTCCGGCCTGTTCGACCAGGGCGGCGGCATTTAGACATGCGTGTGGTCCTGCATGCGCCCACCGCCGACGCGCTCACCAGAGCACGTTCCAATGCGCGCAATCTCCGGGCGGCCGCGCCGGACAGCGAAATTCTGATCCTGGCCAACGCCGACGCGGTACCGGCGGCATTGGCGAACCCCGATGCGAATTCGGATGCCTGTCTGCGATTGTGCGGCAACACGCTCACGGCCCGAGGACTGACGGCGCCACCGGAGATTGAAACCGTGCCGGCCGTGATTTCGGAACTGGTGCGCCTGCAAAGCGAAGGCTGGTTTTACGTCCGCGCCTAAACGCGACCATAAAAACGGCATCCGGGGCTCAGGCGATGCCCGCCCGGCGGCGGCGCTGCCGGGTAATCGACTTACCCTCACCCTCGATCCGACAGCCTCCCTGGCTGAATGCTCCGGATGATCAACCGTTCTGCCAGTCACCGACCGTGTTTTCGAGCACACCCACGCCCGCGACCTCGACCTCGATCCGGTCGCCCGGCTTGAGCCAGCGGTCGCCATCGACGCCGGCTTCAATCGCGGTGCCCTCGCCGGTGCCCGACAGGATGATATCGCCGGGGCCCATCTCGATATATTGCGACAGGAAGGCGACGGTCTCGCCAAAGCCGTAGATCATGTCCGTCGTGTTCCAGTCCTGGCGCACCTCGCCATTCACGCGGGTGACGCAGCGGATGTTGTCGATGTCGATATCCTCGTCCACCACAACACAAGGCCCGCACGCATTGCCCGTATCGAAATTCTTCTCCATGGCCCAGTTGAAGGCACCGCGATGGATTGGCGGACCGACACCCATGCGGCCGTCGCGGATCGACAAATCGTTCCAGGCGGTGACCCCCCAGACCTTGAGATCATCCGCACCCATACGCCGACCGCCACCGGCCAGGATGATGGCCGCTTCGGATTCATAGTCGAACTTCTGCACGCTCGCTTCGGGTTTGACCTCGACACCGGTGCCGACCACCGTCTCCGGCATGATCAGGAACCCCCAGGGTGGCAGGCCGTCGCGCTGGTCCTTCTCGAAATGGTCCGCGGTGAAATCCTCGCCGGTGATCGCCTTGAAGGCGTTCACCGCGTGGGCGGCGACATTGGCCCCCAGCGCGATGATCCGGTTGCGACGATCGGGCAGCGGCGCCTCGAGACGGACGCTCGCGAGCGGCACCGCGCCCGCGCCGTTGGCTTCCAGGGCCTGCAGGGGTCCGCGCACGGCATCCCAGTTGGCAATCATGCCGTTCCAGTTGCCGGTTCCGTCACCGGGCAGGTACGCGCTGATCACGCCGGACGCGCCCACATCGATGACATTTCCATCCACGAGCAGGCCGGTCTTGCCGCCGTCAAATCGCACCAGTTTCATCGCTCTTTCCCTCCCATTGGATCTTGTGACCTCATCTTAGGGAATTTGAGACACGCGTTCACGAGTCTTCATACGCCGCCGCATGCCGGATCGCTTGCTCCGCCGGGCCAACTCGCCGACAATGAAGGTGGAGGAGGACCGTTCCCCGGTGGGGCGCCCGGTCTTCAAAACCGGTGAGGGGCGTTAGACGTGCCTGGTGGGTTCGACTCCCACCCTCTTCCGCCAATTCACGACACCCAAGGGTGAACCGGGGATGAGTCTCGCGCGCCCGGTGTTTATGTTCGTACAGAATTCGTTTCTGGCAGAACCCATTTCCGGCGGCCCCTGAAAGCGCATGACACCCACAGCACCGATCACATGTGACATCGTCCTGGTCGGCGGCGGCCACAGCCATGTCGCGGTCCTCAAGCGGTTCGGCATGAAGCCCGAACCGGGGGTGCGGCTGACCCTGATCACGCGCGACCTGCTGACGCCCTATTCGGGCATGATTCCCGGCTACATCGCCGATCACTACAGCGAGGCCGAGGCGCATATCGATCTGCGGCCGCTGGCGGCCTTCGCCAACGCCCGCGTGATCCATGCCGCGGCGACCGGCCTCGACCTCGAGCAAAACTATGTGCAGGTCGCCGGCCGACCGCCGGTGGCGTTTGATTTCATCTCGATCGATACGGGCTCCACGCCGTCTAGCGCACATATCGACGGCGCCGAACACGGGCTGCCGGTGAAACCCATCGACCGGTTCCTGGAGGCCTATCACCGTCTGACCGACGAGATCCGGGACCATGAAGGCCCGTTCCACATCACCATTGTCGGGGGCGGTGCGGGGGGCGTCGAACTCACATTGGCGCTCAGTCATCGCCTGCGCACCGCCGCCGCCAGCCTGGGCAAGGCGCCGGAAGACTTCCGGTTTGCGATCGTCGAAGGCGAGGCCACGCTCCTGCCCGGCTCCAACCCTGCCGCGCGCCGCAAGCTTGCCCGCGCGCTGACGGACCGGGGCATCGATGTGCGCACGGGCGCGAAGGCCGAACGGGTCACACCCGACGCCGTGACGTTGTCGGATGGCGCGACGCTCGCCAGCCACAAGACG
>JAQCFD010000262.1 GCA_027618305.1 Pseudomonadota bacterium | reverse complement strand
GGTCGGTCGCCGCCGCGGCCTCCAGGTGGGCCGGGACGAGCTCGAAATCGTTGATCGCCTCGGCGTTGCAGGTGCGCTTGTTCCAGAAGATCGTGAAGCGTGACGCGTCATGGGCGACGATCTTCTCCATCCGCCGGTAGAGTTCCTGGTTGTTGATGCCGGCGGTCTCGTCGCGCCCGATCTCCCAGGTGAATTCCACGTCTTTGGTGGTGACCGGCACGCCGTCGCCCCAGGTCGCGCCGGGGCGGATCGTATAGTCGACCTCCAGGCCGTCTTTACCGTCCGGGGTGGTCCAGTCACGGATGCTGCCGGCTTCGCGCGACGGCAGGGTCTCGCAAAGCATGCAGATGAGTTTCCAGTCCGCGTCGTAGACGGTGAAGGGCCGCCGTGTCATGCCGTTGATCAGCGACAGGACCACATGGCTGGCGAGGTTCGGGTGGAAGCCCTGGGGGAACTGGCTGACGCCGATGACCAGCTCGTCGCGGCTGTTCTCTTGCGCGAGGGCTGGTGCGGAACTGAGGGCCGTTGCCAGTGCGGCGGCGGCGAGGGCGGTCTTGAGTTTCATCATGTCGATGATTGTAGGCCATGGGGCCTGCGGCGGAAATCGCGGCAGAACTCTAAGACTGTCACGAAATCATGACCGCGTTGGCGGGACTATCCCTGTTTGGGCTTCCAGCCGTCGGGATCGTGCAGATAGTCCTCGACGCTGTCGAGCTGCTCGCTCGTGAAAGCGCCCTGTTCGCGCGCGGCGTCGAGGACGTCCCACCAGGTGGCCAGGGCGTGAAGCTTGACGCCGATTTTGTCCATTGTCGTCTGGCTTTCGGGGAAGATTCCGTAATGGAAGACCACATAGGTGTGCTCCACCTTTCCGCCGGCGGCACGGAGCGCCTCGACGAAGCCCACCTTGCTGCCGCCATCCGTGGTCAGATCCTCGACCAGAAGCACGCGTTCGCCGTCTTTAAGGGCGCCTTCGATTTGCGCCATCCGGCCAAAACCCTTCGGCTCCTTGCGGACGTAAACCATGGGTTTTCCCAGCGCCACGGCGACAAAGGCGGCGTAGGGAATGCCGGCGGTCTCGCCGCCGGCGATCACGTCGATATTGTCCCGGCCGATCTCGCGGTCGATCAGGTCGACCGCATGGGCGGTCATCGCTTCGCGTGCCTCGGGGAAGGCGATGACACGGCGGCAGTCGATGTAGCTGGGACTGATCCGCCCAGAGGTGAAGGTGAAGGGAAAGTCGTCGAGCCGGAAATTCACGGCCCCGATGTCGAGCAGATAGTGGGCCGTCTCGCGTGCCGCCGCCTTTGCGGCTTCGCTGCCGTGCACCATGTTGTCCGGTCGTGCCATGGTCTTTTTCCCCGTCAGGTTTCAGTCATCGTGAAGGCTTCACACAACAGGGAAATTAGCGGGTTGGGCTGAGTCGCGCGCCGGTTTCGCGCGGGATTTCCTGTGGGAAACCTGTTGGCCGGAAAGGGGGGATTAACTAGTGGCGGTAACGGGACGGGCTGTCGGCCGTGATGTCGATGGTGTTGGGTGAAAGTTCGTCCTCGCCCGCCGTGGCGTCCGATGTGGCGGCCGATGCGCCGGGCGTCTGGGGATCGACCGTTTCCTCGTTCCAGTCGAGCGCCCATTCGGAGCGTCCCAGTACCGTCAGGATGCCCTGGGTGAACTGGATGATCTGCTCGGCGTTCAACGGCACGTTCAGGGTCGTGGCGGTATCCGAGATTTGCAGCACATGAGTGCCCTTGGTCTTCTCGACGATTCGCAGGCGGGTCACGAGATGGCTGTCGGGCTGGGGCGGTGTTGGATTTGTGCCCAGGCCGGCCGCCGGATCATGGCCACTATCGTCGGCACCCGTTGCACCACCGTTTGTGGTGGTTGCGGAGGCTGCACCCGATCCGTTTGTCTGTGCGGTGCTGCCGGCGGCCTGTCCTTGCTCCGGAGTAGGGGGATCGAACGGCATTGTCGGTGTGAGGCCGGCGAAGGTTTCGTTGCCCATGATGCCCCGCAGGCCCGGCACCAGTCGCTTGACGATGCGGCGTGTGAGCCCGAAGACTCGCTCCTGCGCATCCTCGCCGGTGACGATGATCAGCACCCGGTCCTGGACCGGTGAATAGCGAATTTGAAACTTTTGAGCGTGCATTATGAGCCGACCGTTGGGCGTGCCATAATTGCAGCACCGGTCGCGCAAGTCGAGACGATGGGGCTTGGACGACACCTGGTGCGCGCGTGCGGGGAATAGGCTGGCGGACTGCGGGAGACGGGTCTGGTTATGTGCCGATATGCAATTTCGATCTTTCTAGGGGGCCTCCTGCTGCTGACAGCCAGCGGGGGAATCGCCGATGAATCCCAACGAAGCTGGGACACGACGATTTCGGCGCGCACCCTGAATGTGCGTTCGGGGCCGGGTGAGGGCCATCCGATCGTCGGCAAGCTCGAGCGCGGCGACAAGGCACGCGCCTTCGATGAGGACGACCGCTGGGTCCATATTCGCGACTTCGATGACACGGGCGCCACCGGCTGGGTACACCGGTCGTTCCTGCGGCTGCCGAAGGACTTCATGGCGCCGGCCTTCGGGGAGGCGGAGAACGAGTTTCTCGAATGGGCATCGGCGCGGGGCGATCTGTCGGAAGTGTCCGTCGAAGCCGACGACCGGATTTCGATCGTACTCGGTGAGGGTGTCGCGGTGGCGCGTGCCGACGAGATTGCCCGCGACGTGGCCTGTGCCTGGCGAAATCTCCTCGATCCGAAGGTCGCGGTGACAGCCACCGTCTGGCCGGACACGGGTACTGGTGCCGGCTGGCTGACCCAGACGCGCTGTCCCTAGGGTTTTATAATCCGGCCGGTGCGGATCATGACGATCTCATCGGCGATGCGTTCCGCGAAACCCGCATTCTGCTCCGCGACAAGTATCGCGGCCCCCGAAGCCGATAGCCGGCGCAGGCTGGCGGCGACGTCGTCGATGATTTGCGGCGCGAGCCCGAGGGTGGGCTCATCCAGAAGATAGACATCGGGCCGGGCCATGAGGGCGCGGCCGATGGCCAGCATCTGTTGCTGGCCCCCCGAGAGCTGCCAGGCGCGGTCATGGACCCGCGGCCTGAGTTGCGGGAACAGGTCGAGCGCGTCGTCGAACCGTTGCCGGCGGACACGCGCACGGTCCGGCCCCGCGACCAGCAGATTCTCGCCCACCGTCAGGCCCGGGAAGACCCGCCGTCCTTCGGGCACATAGGCGAGGCCGGCCCGGATGCGGGCCTCGGTGGACATCCGGGAAATATCGCGTGCGCCCAGGCGGATATCCCCTTCGGACGATGCGAGCCCGACGATGGCGCGGAGCAGGCTCGATTTGCCCGCCCCGTTCACGCCGACCAGGCAGGTGATCGCACCCGGTGACGCGGCGAGTGATGCCCCCGCAACGGCCACCACGGCGCCGTGACGCACCGTCAGATTATCGATCTGCAGGGCCGCGCTCATGGCTGCACCAACCCGAAATAGGCGGCCTGCACCCGTTCGTCGGCGAGCACCTCTTCGAGGGGGCCGTCAGCGATCAGGCGGCCGGCGTCGAGGCAGGCCAGGCGCGTGGCGAGCGGCCGCAGGAATTCGAGATTATGGTCGATCACCAGAACCGCGAGGCCATCGCCGGCGAGGGCCCGGAGGATCTCCGCGACGTCCGTCTGTTCGGCGGGGGCAAGCCCGGCCGCGGGTTCGTCGAGCACCAGGATGTGGGGCGCGCCGGCCAGCGCGCGGGCGATTTCGACCCGTCGCCGCAGGCCATGGGCCAGCGTGCCGCAACGGGTCTCGGCGATATCTGCGAGATGGCAGGTGGCGAGAGCGCCGGCGGTGCGCGCGCGGATGCCGTCTGTCGGTCCGATATTCGCCGCGGCGGTCGCGACGGCCTCGCGGACGGTCAGCCCGTCGGGCAGCTGCGGCGTCTGGAAGGTGCGCGCGATCCCGCGCCGCGCGATGGTCGTCGGGGTGGCCGTTGTGAGATCGAACTCGGCGGCCCGGATCGAACCTGAATCCGTCCGGGCGATGCCGGTGATGATGTTGGCCAGGGTGGTCTTGCCCGCGCCGTTGGGCCCGATCAGGCCGACGATGTCGCCCGCGTTGATTGTCAGGTCTACGCGATCGAGCGCCTGGATCCCACCATAGCGTTTGGATAGGTCCGTGACATCGAGCACCGGCGACTCGGGCGTGACAGGTGAGGCGTGTCTTGTGGTGTCGGGCGCTGCCTGCGGGCCGGACTCCAAGCGTGTGGATCGCGGGGTCTTGAAGAAGGACGCCAGCCCATCGGGTGCGAAAACCACCATCGCCAGCAGCA
>JAQCFD010000261.1 GCA_027618305.1 Pseudomonadota bacterium | reverse complement strand
CCATGGGCTCCGCCACCGGTGGGTCGATCCGCAATCCAGCCTGCCTCTGCGGCACCGCGGGCTTCAAGCCGACCTACGGGCTTGTCAGCCGCGCCGGGGTCATTGCCAATTCCTATACCTTCGACCACTGTGGCCCGCTCACCTGGACCACCGAAGACGCGGCCTTGATGATGCAGGCTCTCGCCGGCCACGACACCCGCGACCCGGCCTCCGCCAAGGTCGACATTCCCGACTTCGCGGCAGCGCTCGGCGGCGATCTCAAAGGCAAGCGCATCGGCATCGTCCGGCATTTCTACGAAGAGGACCTGCCGGCCAATGACGAGACCAAGGCCGCATTGGAGGCCGCCTATGATGTGCTGCGCGGCTTGGGCGCAACTTTGGAAGATGTCCGCTTGCGCACCGTGCGCGAATACATGGACGTTAAAGTCACCATTGCCGAATCCGAACTCTACAACGTCCACGAAGGCAACCTGCGGACGCGCCCCGGCGACTTCGGCTCCGATTTCCTCGGCCGCAGCACGCCGGCCTGCCTGATCACCGGCCCGGATTATGTCGCGGCGCAACGCGAACGGCGCGTCATGCTCGCCCAAATGGACGCGATCTGGGCCCGCTACGACCTGCTGGTAACGGCTGGCACTTACGCCGCACCGCGCTTCGACGCGCACCGCACGGTCTCGTTCTGGGAGAAACCTGCCCTCACCACGCCGTTCAATGTCACCGGCGGCCCGGCTCTGGCGCTCTGCATCGGCTACAATACGGGCGGCCTGCCGCTTTCAATGCAGATTGTCGGCCGGCCCTTCGACGATGCCGCCGTGCTGCAGGCGGGCGACGCCTACGAGCGTGCAACCCCGTGGCGGGGACAGCGCCCGACGCTCGATCCGGGGGCGACGGGGACACCGCCGCAGCAGCCCGCACCCGATGCGCCCTCCGGTGCCGACGCGAAGACGCGGGAGAGAGTGGCCAACGCGGTGAAGGCGGCCGGCCTGCCGCTCAGCGAGGCCCAGATCGACCAGATCAATGCCGCCGCCCCTTACGTTGCGGAGATGGTCGGGCGGATCAACCGCGATCGTCCGTTTACCGACGAGCCGTCGAACACGTTCAGTTTTTCGAATTGAGCCTATGCGGCCTCTATCGGCCTCCGAGCAAGGATTCCTTTAGAGAGGCCGATACCGGCTCGGCACCGATCCACTGACGCAGCATCTCCTCCATCAGGCCGAAACCCGGATCGGACAGCAGGGTTTTGCCGTTTGCGGAGACCACCGTATTCCCGCCCGGCAGATAGGTCACCTCGACCCGGTCCCCTGCCTCGAAGTCGCGATAGCTCTTGCGAACCCGCGCCACCATGCGGTCGTTGAGTTCCTGGCGAAGCACCTGCCGCCAGCTCTCCGGAATGGCGGTCGGCGGCGTTCCATGGACTTGAAGGCGAACCACCGATGCCCTGTCCTCGCGGATGATGTCTCCCTCGCTTCCGCGCTCCCCTTCGACATAGAGAGCGCAGGTATACAGATCGACGAAGAGTTCCTCTCGCGTGCCCTTACCGAACATACGGAATTCCCTGCCGTCGCGCGAAAAGGTTTCGGGAAAGAAATCGTCCGCTTCGGCGTTTGAACCGCCAAGGCCGAGGAATGCGCACACCGTTAGCGCCACAAGAAACCGGATCATTCAGACGTAACTCGTCGGCCAGCTGGAAAGCAGGTGCTGCCCAACGCCGCCGGTCATGCGCCCCCGGTAGATATCCAGCATATCGATGAGATAATCGCGGGTCTCCCGCGGGTCTATCACATCGTGTGCCTCATAAAGTTCCGCAAGTTCCCACGGCTCCGAATCCCGGTCCAACTCCTCGACCCGGCGGTCGAACTCCTCCGGATCATCTTCCCGCGTAATGCCGTAGACCACGTTGACGCCGACGCGCGGATCCATAAAGCCGAGATCAGCCGAGGGCCAGAGCACGACTTCGTCCGTATTCCGCCCGCCGCCCATGTTGAGATAGGCCTGTCCGTAGCTCTTGCGCAGGATGATCGAGATCTTCGGCACGGTGACGAGTTGCAGCGCGTTCATCCAGTTCATGATCCGGCCTGGGGCGCCGATACGCTCGCCGTCAACGCCGATCAGAAAGCCCGGCACGTCGACCAGAAAGACAAGCGGGATGTTGAAACTATCGCACAAAACCATGAACCCGGTGACCTTGTTGCAGCCGTCGGGATCGATGGCGCCTCCCTTGAACATCGGATTGTTGGCGATTATTCCGACTGTCCGCCCCGCGATACGGGTGAAGGCCGTCGTCGCCGTCTTGCCGTAATCCGGCTTGAGCTCGAACAAACTGTCCGCATCCGCAATCGCAGCAATCACCTTGCGCACGTCGTAGACCTTTTGGCGCGCTTCCGGCACCAGATCGAGAACACCGGCCATCCCGTCGCCGGACCCGGCCGGCACGTCATGGACCGGCGGTGCCTCGCCTGCGTGGCTCGGCAGGTAGGACAGGAACTTCTTGACCAGATCTATGGCGGCCTCGTCGGTCTCGGTCGCATAGTCGACGAGACCGCTGACCCGCGTGTGCATGCGCCATCCGCCGAGGTCTTCCTTGTCGATCGGCTGATTGATCGCCAGCGAGGTCACCCGCGGGCTGGCGACCGCCATCGCAGCACCCTTCTTCATCACCACGAAATCCGACATGCAGCCATACCAGGTGAGCGAGCCGTAACTGTCGCCGAGCTGAATTGCCGCCCACGGCGTCTCGCGCAGGCGCCGGTATTCCGCCGGGTCGGAGCCGAGGATCGCCCGCCCCGACGCCCCCATGCGGTCGGGCATGCGCGCGCCGGTCGACTCCCCCATCCAGATCAGCGGCATACCCTGGGTGCTGGCAACCTGTTTCAGATGACGCATCTTCTTGCCGTTGATCAACGCGCTGGACGCGCCCATCACCGTGAAATCGTTCGACATCGCCGCGACCCAGCGACCGTCGACCTTACCGAAACCAGCGACTTTCCCGTCCGCCGGCGTGCGGTCCCGCACTTCCGCCCGCGCCGAGCGCGCATGCATGCCGGTCTCGACCATCGCCCCGTCGTCAAACAAATGCGCCAATCGCGCCCGTGCATCCAGATTACCCCCGGCGCGATGTTTTGCGAGCCGCTTCTCGCCCCCCATGGCGAGCGCGAACGCGCGGCGTTCCTCAAGTTGTTTCAGGGTTTCGTCATGCGGCATGGGAACTCCGATTTCTTTCTAGCGGCTGTGATCTCCACGCAGCCCGGTTGCGCCAACCGAATTGTATTACGGCCAGAACTCGGCCCGCAGCTGTTTCTTATACAGCTTGCCGGTCGGCAGACGCGGCAGCTCGTCGCGGAAATCGATCGAGCGCGGCACCATATAGGATGCCAGTTTCTCGCGCGCGAAGGCGATCAGTTCGTCGCGCACCTCGTCGGCGTGCGGCACGCCGGCTTCGGTCTGCACGATGGCCTTTACCTCTTCGCCGAAATCCTCGTTCGGCACGCCGATCACCGCAACGTCGTGGACCAGCGGGTGGAGGGCCAGCGCGTCTTCGATCATCTGCGGGTAGATGTTGACGCCGCCCGAGATGATCATGAAGGTCTTACGGTCGGTCAGGAACAGATAGCCGTCTTCGTCGACATGGCCGACATCGCCCATTGTGGACCAATTCGGGTGCTGTGGATGCTGCGCCTCGCGGGTACGCTCCGGATCGTTGTGATAGACGAAGACGACGTCCTCGCGCTCGAAATAGACGACACCGTCTTCTCCGGCCGGGACTTCGTTCCCCTCCTCGTCACAGACGTGCAACGTGCCGAGGACCGCCTTGCCGACGGAGCCCGGCTTTCGCAGCCATTCCTCGCTGGTGATCCGTGTCGATCCGTTGCGCTCCGATGCCGCATAATATTCCTGCAGGATCGGTCCCCACCATCCGATCATCTGCCTTTTGACTTCCACCGGGCAGGGGGCCGCTGCATGGATCGCCACCTGATGCGTCGATAAATCGAACTGCGTGCGCGCGGATTCTTCGAGCTTCAACATGCGAATGAACATGGTCGGGACCCACTGGCTGTGGGTCACCTTGTACTTTTCGATCAGGCGAAGCGATTCGAGAGCGTCGAAGCGCGGCATCATCACCACGGTCCCGCCTAGCACCTGGGTGCGATTGGTGAAGCTGAACGGGGCCGCGTGGTAAAGCGGTGCCGGCGATAGATAAATCGACTCTTCGTTAAATCCGTAGGCGTAGAATCCTTCGAGATGCAGCGGCCCGTCGGAGACGTGTCGTTCGGTCAACGACCGGCGAATGCCTTTCGGCTTGCCCGTCGTCCCGGAGCTGTAGGGCATATGCTCGCCGAGCGGCTGCTCCTCGAGCGGTGCCGTCGGCTGGGCC
>JAQCFD010000010.1 GCA_027618305.1 Pseudomonadota bacterium | reverse complement strand
GATTTGGTTTTGTCGAAGTTTGAACTATCACGCAGTGCGGTGAGCGAGCCCGAGCCTGCGGCCGGGCCCATCTTGGCGGCGCGTTCGAGCAGGCGGGAATGGAGATAGAAGACGTCACCGGGGAACGCTTCGCGTCCCGGCGGACGACGCAGGAGCAGGGACATCTGCCGATAGGCCGTTGCCTGCTTCGAAAGGTCGTCATAGAAGATGACCGCATGGCGTCCGCTGTCGCGGAAGAATTCGCCCATCGCGCAACCGGCGTAGGGGGCCAGGAACTGCAGCGGCGCGGGCTCCGACGCGGTGGCCGCGACGACGATGGTGTAATCCATCGCGCCGTATTCCTTCAGGGTCTTCACCACCTGGGCAACGGTCGAACGCTTTTGGCCCACGGCAACATAGATGCAGTAGAGCTTCTTCGACTCGTCGCCGGCGTCGTTGATTTTCTTCTGGTTGAGGATCGTGTCGATGATCACGGCGGTCTTGCCGGTCTGACGGTCACCAATAATCAGCTCGCGCTGGCCGCGGCCGACCGGCACCAGCGCGTCGAGCGCCTTCAGGCCTGTCTGCACCGGCTCGCTCACCGATTCGCGCGGGATAATGCCCGGCGCCTTAACGTCAACAAGACGACGCTCGGTGGTGTCGAGATCGCCCGCACCGTCGATCGGGTTGCCCAGCGCGTCGACCACGCGGCCCAGAAGGCCCATGCCGACGGGGACGTCGACGATGTCGCCGGTCCGTTTGACGGTATCGCCTTCCTTGATGTCACGGTCGTTGCCGAAAATAACGATACCGACATTGTCGGTCTCGAGATTCAGCGCCATGCCCATGATTCCGCCAGGGAACTCGACCATCTCGCCGGCCTGGACGTTGTCGAGGCCGTAAACGCGCGCGACCCCGTCACCGACCGAAAGTACCTGTCCCACTTCTGAGACATCGGCCTCGGCATCGAAATTGGCGATCTGATCCTTCAGGATCGCCGAAATTTCTGCGGCACGAATTTCCATCCTCTACGCTCCCTTCATGGCGTACTGCAGACGCTGAAGCTTGGTTTTCAGCGATGCATCGATCATCCGCGAACCTACCCGGACCACCAGCCCGCCAATGAGCGAGGGGTCCACTTTCGGTTCGACGGCTATTTTTCCACCCAACTTTGCACGCAAGCTCTCGGTGAGTTGCTGCAGTTGTTCATCATTCAGCGCGCGGGCAGACGTGACCTCGGCGGTAATTTCGCCGCGCCGGCGCGCGAGTTCGGCCAGATAGGCCTCAATCATGGCGGCAAGGGCGAAAAGCCGATTGTTTCCGGCCGCGACGCCGACAAAACGCCGGGTCAATTCGTTCGCGGCGCCTTGTTCCAGGATCGCCGCCATCGCCCGCGCCTTGTCGTTGCTGTCGATCAACGGCGAACGCAAGAGCTTCGCCAGCGCCTCGCTGTCCACAATGAGATGTTTCAGATCTGCGAGATCACCGGCAACTACGTCGAGACATTTGGCCTCGTCCGCGAGCTCGTACAATGCGAGCCCGTACCGTTCTGCGATATCGCCGACAATACTTGTATCTGTCGCCACTGTGCGACCGCCCCCCGGAGCCCGTTCTTGCTTACGCGATTAGTTGTAACCGATTGATATCTATGGATATTTTCTGGCTGCCGCTTGACGAGTGGAGACCCGCCGAAAAGGCAGGCGCTTGGTAGCATAAGGCTTGAGGGCTGGCAAGCGTACCGCAGCGCAAAACCTTCAGAAAAGCGCCGGATTTGCGGTCGTTCGCCAGAGCGGCGTTTCGTCGCGCTTGGCCGTCCTGGCCTGTTTGCCCCCGGCGGTGCAGATCCTAGAGGAAGCTATAGGGGTCGATATCCACCCGCACCCGCGCGCTCGACGGGATCTTGATCTGTGCCAGCCAGCCGCGGACGAGACTCTGTATTGGCTGATCCAACCCGGCTTTGAGCAAAAGCCGACGCCGGTGCTGGCCGCGCAGCAGTGACAGGGGGGCCGGCGCGGGCCCGAGCACACGCACACCCGGGCCATCCGGCGCGCAACGCGCGAGGGCCCGGGACAGTTCGTCGGCGACCCGCGGATCGCGGCTGGAAACGATGATGGCCGCCAGGCGCCCGAAGGGTGGCCAGGCCCCGGACCGTCGCGCGTCCGCCTCAAGCGCCATGAAGCCGTCCCGGTCGCCCGAGGCCAGGGCCTGCATGACGGGATGGTCGGGCTGGAAGGTTTGAATAAGCACCCGGCCCGGGCGTTCGGCGCGACCTGCTCTGCCCGACACCTGCTGCAGCACCTGATAAGTGCGCTCGGCGGCGCGCAGATCACCGCCGGCGAGGCCCAAATCCGCATCGACGATCCCGACGAGTGTCAGATTGGGGAAATGATGGCCCTTGGCGACCATCTGGGTGCCGATCAGAATATCGATTTCCTGGTTCTCGACAGAACGCACCAGTCGCTGGGCGGCCTCCGGGCCACGCATGGTGTCGCTGGTCATGATCTCCATGCGCGCGTCGGGTAGCAGCGCTTTGACCTCTTCGGCGATGCGCTCCACGCCCGGGCCGCAAGCCACAAGCGTGTCGGCGTTGTCGCAGGACGGGCAATTCGTCGGAATCGGGACTTCGTATCCGCAGTGGTGGCACTGCAACCGTTTGCGGAACCGGTGTTCGGTCAGCCACGCGCTGCAGCTCGGACAGGCGAAGCGATGGCCGCAGGTCCGGCACAATGTCAGCGGGGCATAGCCTCGGCGGTTAAGGAAAAGGAGCGCCTGTTCTCCGTCGGCGATATTTGCCGTGAGCGCGTCGACCAGCGGTTCGGACAGAAAGCGGTCGGCGCGCAGGTCGCCATCGCGCATGTCGATGGTCTCGATCGTCGGCAACGACGACAGGCCGAACCGTTCGGGAAGCACGATCGCCTTATAGCGTTCGCGTTCGACATTGACGCGGGTTTCCAGAGAAGGTGTCGCGGATGCGACGATGATGGGGCAATCGGCGATCCGGGCGCGCACGACAGCCATGTCGCGCCCGTGATAGGCCACGCCGTCTTCCTGTTTGAAGGCTGATTCATGCTCTTCATCGACAACGACCAGGCCAAGCTCGGAGAAGGGCAGGAAAAGCGCGGAGCGGGCACCGACCACGACACGGGCCTCGCCGTCGGCCACGGCCCGCCAAGTCTTGCGGCGGCGGAGTTGGCCGAGATCCGAATGCCAGACCGCGGGCGCGACGCCGAATCGTCGTTCGAACCGGTCGAGCCATTGCGGTGTGAGCGCAATTTCAGGCAGCAGGACGAGCACCTGACGGCCGGCGACAAGCGCGGTCGCGAGCGCTTCGAAATAGACTTCCGTCTTGCCCGAACCTGTGACCCCATCGAGTAGCGTGACCGTGAAACAATCCGCCTCCACATCATGACAGAGCGCGGTTGCGGCCCGGGCCTGGTCGTCCGATAGCGCCATACCGGGCCGGGAGATGTTCGGGACCGAAAAGGCTGGTGGCGGCGCAAGTTCGATCCGCTCGAGCGCACCGGCATCGGCCAGGCCCTTGATGACGCTTTGCGTGACGCCGGCCTCGCGCGCCAGGTCGTGGGCGGTCAGGGGTGGCCCGTCGCGCAGAATATCGAGCACCCGTGTCCGCGCCGGGGTCATGCGCAGTCCCTCCGGCGGTGTTGTGGCCAGATAGGCCGCCACGGGTTTGGGTGGCGCCAGCGCATCGGGAGAGCGCAGCGCCATCCGCAGCACGGCACCGGGGGCGCTCAGTGTGTAGGCGGCCACCCAGTCGATGAAGCGCCGCAGTTCCTCGGGGAGCGGGCGGGTATCGATCCGGTCGGTGACGGGGCGCAATTTTTTCTCGTCCACGCCACCGGCAGCCGGGCCCCATACCACGCCCGTCATTTCGCGCGATCCCAGCGGCGCATGCACGATGTCACCGGGTACCAGGCGCATGCCCGACGGCACCTTATAGTCATACGGGCCCGCAAGGGGCAGCGGTAGCAGAACGCTGATCGTTTCGGCGGCCTCGTCCGTGTTGTCGAGGTATCCGGGTGCAGTGGTGTCGGTCAGGGGCATCGGGTACACTTTATCCGGCGACTCGCAGCGGGCCAACGCATGGCGCAGGTGATTGCGGGAACAATGTCCTGGCGCTTCGAAAACATGGCGCAGAAAAAGGAATTCGGGGAATGAAGTTTTTTGTGGATACAGCCGATCTGGCGGAAATTCGTGATCTGGCCGACAGCGGCCTGGTGGATGGGGTTACCACGAACCCGTCCCTGATCGCCAAATCCGGGCGTAACATGCTCGATGTGATTGCCGAGATTTGTGACGTCGTTCCCGGACCCGTCAGCGCAGAAGTTACGGCAACGGATTTCGAGACCATGATGGCCGAGGCCGACGTGCTCTCCGCCATCGCGAAGAATGTGACGATCAAGGTTCCGTTGACGCCTGCCGGTCTGAAGACATGCAAGGCGCTGCGCGAGCGCGACATCATGGTCAACGTGACTCTCTGCTTTTCGGCGGCCCAGGCCGTTCTGGCGGCCAAGGCCGGCGCGAGCTTCATCTCGCCGTTCGTGGGGCGCCTCGACGATATGGGATTGCGCGGCATCGACCTGATCGAAGACATCGTCGAGATCTATGCCCAGTACGACAATTTCGAAACCGAAGTTCTCGTGGCTTCGATCCGTGGTCCGGCCCATGTGGTTGAGTCTGCCATGGCGGGCGCACATGTCGTGACGTTGCCGCCGAATGTATTGCGTCAGCTGTATAAGCATCCGCTGACGGATAATGGTTTGGCCGCTTTCCTGAAGGATTGGGAGGCGACCGGGCAGTCGATCCTGGAACAGGCGAATGACCGGAAGAATGCCGCAGAATAGCGGACGGATCGCAAGGGTGCGACCGTGAGCACCAAGGCCCCGCACCAGGACGCGGCGGCACCAATCGAGTTGAGCGAAGCTCAGGTCACAGATTTTTTGCAATCCAATCCGGATTTCCTGAAGCGCCATCCTGAACTGTTGTCGGTGCTCGAAGCACCCGAGCGCGCGTTTGCCGATGTCGACCCTGCAGGCGGCGAAGTCGTGGATCTGCAGGACGCCATGCTCGCGCGTGTGCGCGCAGACCTCGGCAAGCAGCGCGAGCAGTGCACCGATCTTATTGATGCCGGTCGCGCGAACCAGCAAAGCCAGAACCGAATCCATGCCGCCGTCGTTGAGCTTCTCAAGGCGCGCTCGCTCGATCATCTGATTGAGATACTGACAATCGACCTTGTCGGCCTTTTGCATGTCGATGCGGCGGCGCTGTGTCTTGAGGGCGGCACCGTCTCGCCGGGAAACAATCAGGGCGTACGCGTTGTCCCCGTCGGAACCATCGAGCGCCTGGTTGATATCTCGCGGGCGGTGACATTGCGCGAGGACATTGAAGGCGATCGCCGGCTGTACGGCGAAGCGGCGGGCCTTGTACGCTCCGAAGCCTTGTTGCGCCTGACGGTGCGCCAGGACGCACCGGTCGCGCTGCTGGCGCTCGGAAGCCGCGACCCGCGGCGCTTCCATGAAGGGCAGGGGTCCGAACTTCTGGTGTTCCTTGCGGCCATCATGGAACACAGTATCCGCACATGGCTCGACCTGCCGCGCTGACGAAATTCGACACCTCATCGGTGCCTGCCGCCCGTGATCTGAGCGGCGCGCTGGAACGATGGCAGAGCCTGCTTGTCACCGAACGCCGTGCGTCGGCGCACACGGTGTCTGCCTATCTCCGTGATGTTTGTGCCTTTCTCGAATTCCTGTCCGAACATTGTGGCGGGACGGTATCACTTGCCACCCTGTTTGCACTCAAACCCGGCGACTTCCGGGCGTGGCTCGCGATGCGCAGCACGTCAGGTTACGCCCGAAGTTCCACGTCCCGGGCGCTTTCGTCCGTGCGTATGTTGTTCCGATATCTCGATCGGGAAGGGCTCGGGCACAACCCGGCCATCGGGGCGGTACGCGGCCCCCGTTTGCCGCGTGCGGTGCCCAAGGCGCTGAGCCGTCCTGAAACGGAAGACCTGTTGCAGGCGATGGATCAGAACGGGGCGGCGCCGGCATGGATCACCGCGCGTGATATTGCGGTTGTCCTGTTGCTCTATGGCTGCGGGCTGCGAATCTCCGAGGCGCTGGATCTCGACCACAAGAACATACCCCACGATGGCAGCCTGACGGTGGTCGGCAAGGGCGGCAAGACCCGCATGGTTCCCGTCCTGCCCGCCGTCAGTGAGGCACTCGATGCCTATTTGTCGACCTGTCCGCATGCGCCGACCCCGGACGGCCCCCTGTTTGTCGGGGTCCGGGGTGGCAGGTTGAGCCCGCGGGTGGTGCAGAAGCGGGTGCAGGCGCTGCGTCTTGCGCTGGGCCTTCCGCGCGAGACAACGCCCCATGCGCTGCGCCATTCATTTGCCACGCACCTGTTGTCGGCGGGTGGCGACCTGCGCGCCATTCAGGAACTGCTCGGGCATGCGTCCCTTTCGACCACCCAGCGCTATACCGATGTCGATAGCGCACATCTGCTTGATGTCTACAGCAAGGCCCATCCCCGGGCGCAGAAGAACTAGGTAGTGGACTCATAAAATCTGAGCCATAGCCTTGTAGAAGCGATAGCGACAGCGGCGAGGAAGTTTCTTGCGAGTTTGTCGAAGCGGGTTGCGCATCTTCGGAAGTGTTTGAGTTTGCAGAAGTATCGTTCGACCAGGTTACGTTGACGATAGATGTTGCGGTCGACGGATCGCTGGATTTTGCGGTCGCGTTGCGTGGGTATGTGAGCGAGAGCACCCATCGCCTCGATCTGCTCGACAAGGGCACGGGCGTCGTAGCCACGGTCGCCGACCACGTGACGGACACGTTTCAGGCTGGCAATCAGATCGACGGCAGCAGCTTTATCGGATGCCTGTCCTTGTGACAGCGCCAGCCGGATCGGCAGGCCCGCCGCATCGACGATGGCGTGGATTTTCGTGCTCAGTCCCCCACGAGAGAGACCGATGGCGTGATCCGGACCCCCCTTTTTCCACCTGCGGCGTGCTGATGGGCCCGTATGATAGAGCTGTCTATAAAGGTCATGGATTGTGGAGACTGCTCTGCCAGCCGGTTGAAGACATCAACCCAGACGCCGGCTTTCGCCCACCGGTTGAAGCGGTTGTAAACCGTCGTGTACGGGCCGTAGCGCTCGGGCAAATCACGCCACGGCGAGCCGGTCCGTAGAATATAGAAAATCCCGTTCAGAACCCGCCGATCGTCCGTCCGGGCAACGCCGCGGGGCTTGTTGGGCAGAAGAGGCTGGATAATCCCCCACTCCGCATCACTCAAATCAAAACGCGCCATGAGACACCTCCTTCATGGGAGAGTGAATCACGATCTGCAGATATTGGGAATCCTGTTTATGAGTACAGAACCTAGAGGCTGGGGTCCAGCCGCAGCCAGTTGTTGCGATCCATCGATTCGATTTCGATATCCCGCAGCGCGCCCTCTGGCGTGAGCACCCGGACGGTTACCGCATCGCCGGCCGCCCGGTCGCGCCATACCGCCCGGAAATAGCCGGCCATGCTGGCCACCGGTGCGGCGTCGACGGCGACGATCAGGTCGCCGGCACGGACCCCGGCGCGCGCGGCCGGGCTGTCGTCGGAGACCCCGTCCACGAACAGGCGGTCACGCAGCTCGGAAGTCCGGATGCCGAGCCAGGGGCGCGGCGCGGCGGCGCGGCGACCCTGTTCCACCATCTCGTCGAGGATCGGTTTGAGCTCGTCGATCGGCACAAACATGTTGCCGGCGACCGGCCTTTGGAAGAAAGCGGCATTGCCGACGAACAGGGATCCAATGCCGATCAGTTTGCCGTCCGCATCAAACAGCCCGGCACCGCTGAAGTTGGGATTGGGGGGAGAGGTGAAGATCGCGCTGTCGAGCAGATACTCCCAGGCGCCGACGAACTCGCGCCGGTCGACGACAAAGACGCCCTGCGCTGATTCCGGCCCCAGCCGGTTGGCGAGCAAGACCTGCGTGCTGACCCCCATATCCCCGGATGTACCCAATCGGACCGGCGCGAGGCCCAAATCACTGGCGGCACGGACCAGCCCGAAGCCGCTCTCATGGTCGTAGGCCACAAACGAGGCGGGGATGCGCCGCCCGTCCGCAAGCGCGATGTCGATCTCGATCGCCTCGAGGATGAGATAGCCGATCGTGAGCACCAGCCCATCGTCGGAGATCACAACACCGCTGCCTTCGCGCTGGGTCCCGAGGGTGCGGGCGGTCCGCGCGGTGCCGGGGATGCGGGTGTCGATCCCAACGACGGCCTCGAGAATTTCCTGTGGTCCCGGAGAGCTGCCGGATTGGGCGTTTGTGTCCGGGCTTGCAAACATCAGCGCCGTCGCCAGCGCGGCCAACAATGCGCCGCGTTTCAAAGGGGTTATTTTGCTTTGGAAACCATGCTTGGCGGAGAGGGTCATGTTGCGTTCCAATCGAGCCAGGAGCTTGTCCGGGAGAGAATGGTATCACCGGATCGGGTCGTTGCACCCAGGATCACGGGAAATTCAACCGGTGGCCGGACCGCACGACTCATCGCTTTTCCGTGATATAATCAATGGCTCACATGTCTGATCCTTTCCACATCGAAGAGCCGCAGAATTCCGGTGTTTCCAACGCTTCAGCCGTCGCCGAAGCCGCGCCCGCACCCTATCTGACGCAGCTCAACAGCCCGCAACGCGAGGCCGTCGAGGCGCTCGACGGGCCCGTGCTGGTGCTCGCGGGGGCCGGAACCGGCAAGACACGCGTGTTGACGACACGTCTCGCCCATCTGCTGCGCCGCGGCCATGCCCGGCCCCATCAGGTCCTGTCCGTCACCTTCACCAACCGGGCCGCCCGTGAAATGCGCGAGCGGGTTGGCGGCCTCGTCGGTGGCCCTGCGGAGGCCATCTGGCTCGGGACCTTCCACGCGCTGGGGGCCCGGATTGTACGCCGCCATGCCGAACTCGTTGGCCTGCAAAGTAATTTTACCATCCTTGATGCCGATGATCAGGTGCGCCTGCTCAAGCAGCTCCTGGCGGCTGAGAATATCGACGACAAGCGCTGGCCGGCCCGGGTTTTGATGGGGGTGATCCAGCGCTGGAAGGATCGGGCGCTGACGCCGGACAAGGTCTCGGCCGCCGATGCCGGTGATCTGGCGGGCGGTCGCCTCGTCGATCTCTACCGCGATTACCAGGATCGCCTGAAGACACTCAATGCCGCCGATTTCGGTGATTTGCTGCTGCACAATCTGACGATCTTCGGCGAACATCCCGAGGTGCTTGCCGAGTATCAGGACCGGTTCCAGTACATCCTGGTGGACGAGTATCAGGACACCAACGTCGCCCAGTATCTGTGGCTCCGGTTGCTGGCCCAGAAGCATCGGAACATCGCCTGTGTCGGCGATGACGATCAGTCGATCTATGCCTGGCGGGGCGCCGAGGTGGGGAACATCCTGCGTTTCGAAGAGGATTTCCCGGGCGCCAAGATCGTCCGCCTGGAACAGAATTATCGCTCGACCGGGCCCATTCTTGGTGCGGCGTCGGGGCTTATCTCTCGCAACGAGGGCCGGCTCGGCAAGACCTTGTGGACCGAGGCGGATGGCGGCGACAAGGTCCGCATTCGCGGTGTGTGGGATGGCGAGGAAGAAGCCCGGACGGTCTCGGACCGGATCGAGAGTATCCAGCGCAACGGGCGCGACGGCCAGCCGGTGTCCCTGAACGAGATCGCGATCCTCGTGCGCGCCGGTTTCCAGACCCGCGAGTTCGAGGAGCGATTCCTGACCCTCGGACTGCCCTATCGGGTGGTCGGGGGGCCGCGTTTTTATGAGCGCCAGGAACTGCGCGACGCGCTGGCCTATCTGCGGGTGATCCATCAGCCCGACGACGATCTGGCGTTTGAGCGTATCGTCAACCGGCCCAAACGCGGCATCGGGAACACGACGGTGCAGGCCCTGCATGTGGCCGCACGGGCGACAGGAAAAAGCCTCTACCGCACGGCGGGCGAACTGGTCACCACCGACGAATTGCGCCCCAATATTCGCAGTGCGCTGGGGAACCTGATTGCCGATTTCGAGCGCTGGCGCGCCCTATCGGGTGACGGCCGCGACGGGCTGCCCCATTCGGAGCTGGCCGAAATGATGCTCGATGAGAGCGGCTACACCGACATGCTGCTGAACGACAAGGCGCCCGAGGCGCCCGGTCGGCTGGAAAACCTCAAAGAACTCGTCGTTGCGATGGAAGAGTTCGAGAACCTCACGGGGTTCCTCGAGCATGTGTCTCTCGTAATGGAGAACACCGAGGCGGCGGGCAGCGACCTGGTCAACATCATGACCCTGCATTCGGCCAAGGGGTTGGAGTTCGACACGGTGTTCCTGCCCGGCTGGGAAGAGGGGCTGTTTCCCCATCAGCGCAACATGGACGAGAACGGCCTCGCCGGTCTGGAAGAGGAGCGCCGGCTTGCCTATGTGGGCCTGACCCGCGCCAAACGCGATGCGACCATCCTGTTTGCGGCAAACCGGCGGGTGCACGGCCAGTGGCAGTCGGCGATCCCGTCACGGTTCGTCGATGAATTGCCGCCGGAGTTCGTCGATGTCGACAGCGAGCCCGGGGTCTATGCCGGGAACCGGGATACGGGCGGGTTCGGTCAAGGCCGCGCGCTTGGATATGGCGGCGGGGGCTATGGCGGCGGGCAATCCCGTGCGCTCAAGCGTGACCTGGAAGCGAGTTTCATTCATGCCGACCCGCTGGGGTTCGGCATTGGTGAGCGGGTGTTCCATCAGAAATTCGGATATGGGCGGATCACGGCGATCGACGCCAACAAGCTCGCCATTGCCTTTGAGAAGGCGGGGGACAAGAAGGTGCTCGACAGCTTCGTTGTGCCCGCCGACGCGGTCTAGTGGCGGGTAACGACGCCTGGAAGATCGAGTTCTATGTGCCCACGGTGGCGCACGACGCGTTTTCGGACACGCTGGAGCTCTTCGCCGATGTCGTGAGCTTGTTTCCCATTGAAGGAACCAGGGAGACCCGGATCACCGGTTATGGCGCCGATGCGCCGGATGAAGCGCGCCTCGCCGCGGCAATTGCCGGTACGGCACGGCTCGCCGGGGTGGTAACACCATCGACCCATGTCGTGTGGCTGCCGGACGTGGATTGGGTGGCCGAGAATCAGGCCAGTTTCGCGCCGATCCGGGCCAGACGCTTCTACATTCATGATTCTGACCATATGGACCCGCCGCCGGCGGGTGCCGTGCCGATCCGTGTGGATGCCGCAACCGCCTTCGGGACCGGCCATCATGGCACCACGCGCGGCTGCCTTGAGGCGCTCGACCGGTTGATCAACGCCGGGCTTGTATCCGCGCCTGTCCTCGATCTGGGTTGCGGGACCGGTATTCTGGGTATCGCTGCGGCCAAGGCCATGCGTGTGCCCGTCGTCGCGTCGGACATCGATCCGATCGCGGTGACCAAGGCGCGTGAGAATGTTCGCGTGAACGGCGTTGCGGCCTTTGTGCGAACTTTTGAGAGCCGGGGCCTCGATGCGGTCGCGGTGCGCCGGCACGGGCCGTTCGGGCTGGTGCTGGCAAATATTCTCGCCCGGCCGCTGGAACGGCTCGCACCGCTGATCGCCGCCCATCGTGCCCCCGGCGCTCCCGTGATTCTCTCCGGTCTGCTCCGCACCCAGGAGCCGCAGGTGATCGCCGCTTATCGGCGCACGGGGCTCTTCATCCGCGCGCGCATTCATCACGATGAATGGTCGACTCTCATTTGCCGATAGCCGAGGCCGGGTGCCGCGTCGGGTGCCGATGTTTGTTGTCTCATCCTTCGACAGGCTCATCCTTCGACAGGCTCAGGATGAGGATTCGGACTGTGCCCTCACACTGAGCTTTTCGAAGTGTGAGGCCTCATGGGCATCTAGGCGGCCCGTTCGTTGGCTTTCTGCCCGCTTCGTCGGTCCTCGCGAATCATGTCCGCCGCCTTTTCCGCGATCATGATCACGGGCGAGTTTGTGTTGCCGCTGGTAATGGTCGGCATGACCGAGGCGTCGACAACCCGAAGTCCCTCTATGCCATGGACACGCAACCGATCATCGACCACCGAACCGGCGTCCTGACCCATTTTGGCGGTTCCGACTGGGTGGAATATGGTGGTCGCAATGTCGCCGGCGGCCTTGGCCAGGTCGGCGTCGTTAACGATCTCGGGGCCGGGTTTGAATTCCTCTGGTGCGAATTTGGCCAGGGGCGCCTGGGCCACGATGTTGCGGGTGAGCCGGATCGCATCGACCGCGACCCGCCGGTCGGCTTCGGTCGAAAGGTAATTGGGCCGGATCGACGGCTTGTCGCCGGCCTTGCCGCTTTTGATGTGGACCGAACCCCGGCTCTCGGGACGCAGATTGCACACGCTTGCCGTGAAGGCCGGGAAGGGGTGCAGCGGCTCGCCGAACTTCTCCAGCGTCAGGGGCTGCACGTGAAACTGCAGGTTCGGGAATTCGAGTGACGGATCGGATTTGGCAAATGCGCCCAGCTGGGACGGTGCCATCGACATGGGCCCCGATCGCTTGAACAGATACTCCAGCGCGATGCCCATCTTGCCGAGGAGCTTGTTCGCCCGCTCGTTCAGGGTTTCGACCCCGGTGACCTTGTAGGCGCAGCGGACCTGCAGATGGTCCTGCAAATTCTCGCCGACCCCGGGCAGGGCATGCACCGTCTCGATCCCGTGGGCGCCAAGTATTTCAGGATTGCCGATGCCGGACAGTTCCAGAATTTGCGGGCTGCCGATGGCGCCCGCCGACAGGATTAACTCGCCATCGATCCGCACCACTGCGGGCGCGCCCTTGTGACGCAGCGCAAGGCCCGTGACCTTGCGTCCGTCGAGCCGGATTTTGTCCACCTCGGCATGGGTCAGGACGGTCAGGTTGCTGCGGTTGCGCGCGGGCTTCAGGAAGGCGCGCGACGTGCTCACGCGCGTGCCGGTGCGCTGGTTGACGTGGAAGTAACCGCAGCCGTGATTGTCACCCCGGTTGAAATCACTGGTCCTGGGAATACCCACCTGCGCGGCGGCGTCCTGGAATGCGTCGAGCACTTCCCAGGACAGGCGCTGATTCTCGACCCGCCACTCACCGCCGGCCGCGTGCACCTCATCGGCGGACACGGCGGCCTGGTCTTCCGATTTCATGAAATAGGGCAGCACATCGTCCCAGCCCCAGCCGGTGTTGCCGAGCTGGCGCCACTGGTCGTAGTCGCGGGACTGGCCGCGCATGTAGATCATGCCGTTGATCGACGAACAGCCGCCGAGCACCCGGCCGCGGGGATAGGCAAGGGCTCTTCCGTTCAGGCCTTCCTCGGCCTCGGTGCTGAACATCCAATCCGTGCGCGGGTTGTTCATGCAGTAGAGGTAACCGACCGGGATATGGATCCAGAAGTAATTGTCCTTGCCGCCCGCCTCGAGCAGCAGCACGGAAACATCCGGGTCGGCGGACAGGCGGTTGGCCAGCACACAGCCGGCCGAACCGGCGCCGACAATCACATAATCATAGCTACCGAGGTCTTGCATGGGGCGTCCTGACTATTTGATCTCGACCAGCAAGCCATTGTCATCGACCGCGATACCGGTCTCGCGGGCCGCGTCGATGACGGACGGGTGCCAGTGGACCTTGCCGGTATCGGGACCGCCAATAATGAAATGCAGCACGGCCGGTTCATCGGAAACATTCTTAAAGCCGCGGTAAATACCGACCGGCACGGAGACGGTATCGAAGGGCTCGAGGATCACCTCGCGCTCTTCCTCGCCGTCGCGCCAATAGATCGACCAACGCCCCGACAGGGCCATGAAGACCTCTTCGGTTTCGTGCCAGTGCAGTGCCGCGCCGCAGCCGGGCTCGCATTTGGCAAATCCGTTGGCGAATCCGTGCGCCGGCGCGGCGATCTTCGGCGCCAGGTCGGGGTCGGACTCGTTCTCGGTGACACCGAGGCCGATCAGGTTGATCATTTCGCGCTCATGGCCGGGGATACGCTGGTCCATGAAGCACAGATCGCTGCCCTTCAGCTTGTTGAAGCGCGCGGTGTGCACTTCCATGTCGGCGACGGAGATGCTGGGCCCTGGCGGCGGATCGAGGCGTGTCATGGCGTCTTTTCCTGTTCGTGGGTTTGGTCTTCGATTCTGGGCGCAGGATAACGCGGCTGCGTGGAATTGTCTTCCGATGGAGGCTCGCGTAGCCTCGCGGCCATGAACAAATTGTCTCCGTCCCAACGTCTTTCGGCCCTGCGGGAAGAAATCTCCGGGCGCGGTCTCGACGGATTCGTCGTACCCCATTCGGATGCCCACCAGAACGAGTTCCTACCGCCGAATGCGGAGCGGCTGGCCTGGCTGACCGGGTTCAAGGGGTCTGCCGGGACGGCTGTGGTGCTGGCGGACCGGGCGGCCATATTCGTTGACGGGCGCTATACGCTTCAGGTGCGCGATCAGGTCGACGGAGACCTGTACGAGTTCCACCATCTGGTCGAGGCGCCGGTGACCGACTGGCTTGGCGATGCCCTGTCGAGCGGCCAACGGCTGGGTATTGACCCGTGGCTGCACACCGAGGTCGGGGTGCAGCGCCTGCGCCGTTCGCTGGATGCGGTCGGTGCGGAGCTGGTGTTCGTGGAGGCGAATCCGGTGGATGCGGTCTGGGATGACCAGCCACCGCCGCCGTCCGCGCCTGCAATTCCCCATGATGAGCGTTTCGCCGGTCGCGGCAGCGCCGACAAGCGCACGTCGTTGGGGGCGGCGCTGACGCAGGAGGGATTGGATGCGGCGGTGCTGACCCAGCCGGATTCGATTGCCTGGTTGCTGAATGTGCGGGGTGGTGATGTGGATCACACGCCGCTGGTGCTGAGTTTTGCGATTCTGGATGCCGATGGGTCGGTCGATTGGTTCGTCGCGCCCGAGAAACGATCCGACGGGCTGGCTGCGTATCTCGGCGACGGGGTTGAGATGCATGATCCCGAGGCCTTTGCCGGGGCGTTGGATAAGCTCAAGGACCGGCGCGTGCTGGCGGCCCCCGACAGTGCCGCAGCGTGGATTTTCGAGCGGCTGGAGCGCGCCGGTGCCGTGGTCCTGCGCGGCAGCGATCCGGTGACCCTGTCCAAGGCCATCAAGAATGAGACGGAACTCGCCGGCACGCGTGCGGCGCATCTGCGCGACGGGGCCGCGCTTTCGCGTTTCCTGCACTGGTTGTCCGAGACGGGTCCGAGCGGTGACGTCGACGAGCTGTCGGCCGCGGCGAAACTGGCCGCATTTCGGGAGCCCGTCGAATATTTCCGTGATCTTAGCTTCGATACCATCTCCGGCGCCGGGCCGAATGGTGCGATTGTGCATTATCGCGTGACGGCGGAAACCAACCGGGCGTTGGCGCCGGGAGAGCTCTATCTGGTGGATTCAGGCGCCCAGTATCTCGACGGGACGACCGACGTGACGCGGACGGTTGCCGTGGGCACACCATCCGATGAAATGCGTGACCGGTTTACCCGGGTCCTCAAGGGGCACATCGCGATCGCGACGGCGCGTTTTCCGGCCGGGACCAGCGGCGCGCAACTCGATAGCCTTGCCCGGCAGGCGCTGTGGCAGGTGGGTCTCGACTTCGATCACGGGACCGGCCATGGGGTGGGGAGTTATCTCGGCGTCCATGAAGGGCCCCAGCGCATCACGAAGACCGGGTCGTCGATCCCCCTGCAGCCGGGGATGATCGTTTCGAACGAGCCCGGTTATTACAAGGAGGGTGCCTTCGGGATCCGCATCGAGAATCTGTTGGCGGTGACCCCGCCGGACGAGATTTCCGGCGGTGAACGCGCGATGCTCGGATTTGAAACGCTGACATTGGCGCCGATTGACCGGCGCCTGATCGTCACGGAATTGTTGACCGCGGATGAGCGCGCCTGGATGGATGCCTACCATGCGCGGGTCGCCACCGAAATCGGGCCGTTGCTCGACGGTGATGCGCTGGCGTGGCTGGCGGGTGTAACGGCACCGCTAGAATCGAATTGAGTGCTTTCGTATTCGGGTTAAGCTGTCGGCTGCATGATTTGCGCCGGTAGAGCGCCAGCAAAGAGGGGGAGACCATGGCCGAACGAAAAGTGATCGTGACCATCGCGCCGACCGGCGGGATGGCGAGCAAGAAACAGAATCCCAATATTCCGACCCAGCCGCAGGAAATCGCGGACGATGTCTATCGCTGCTATGAGGCCGGCGCGTCCGTCGTGGCCGTGCATGCCCGCCGGCCGGACGATCAGGCGACCTGCAATCCCGCGATCTACCGGGATATCAACGAACGCATTCGCGACAAGTGCGACATCATCCTGAACAACTCCACGGGTGGCGGCATCAATGGCGACATGCTGAAGGAATCCACCGACGGGTTCCTCGAGATATCCTGGGAAGAGCGCCTCAAGGGCATGGAAGCCGGGGCGGAGATGTGCACCCTAGATCCGACGACCATCGTCGCCACATTCGAGGGCCGGGAAATTCTCATGAACACCTCGCCGGAACGCTGTCGCGAGCTGGCGACGAAGATGCAGGCGAAGGGCATCAAGCCCGAATGGGAGGTGTTCAGCCCGACCCACCTGCTGCAGGACGTGATGAGCCTGCTCAAGGCCGGTCTCGACGAGCCGCCCTATTTCATCAACTTCGTGCTCGGTGCGGACCGTGGTTTCCAGGGGGCGATGCCCTACTCGCCCAAGATCCTCCAGGCGATGGTGGATCTGATCCCCGAGGGTGCGAACTTCAATGTCAGCGCCATCGGCCCCTCGCAGCTCAATGCGGCGCTGCTGTCGCTCCTGCTCGGTGGTCATGTCCGCGTGGGGCTCGAGGATAATCTGTATTTCGAACGCGGCGTGCTGGCGAACAATGTGCAGTTGGTCGAGCGGATCGTCCGCATCATCCGCGAGTTGGGGATGGAGCCGGCGACCCCGGAAGAGGCGCGCGAGATCATGGGCCTGAAGCCGCTGGCGGCTTAGGCGCGGGGGACCGCGGGGAGTTTGACATGCGGATTGCCGTCGTTGGCGGGGGGCCTGCCGGGCTTTACTTTGCGACACTGTGGAAGAAGCGCCATCCCGACGCGCAGGTGGACGTGTATGAGCAGAATCCGGCGGATGCCACGTTCGGCTTCGGCGTGGTTTTCTCGGACCGGGCGCTGGAGTTTCTGCGGGGTGACGATCCCGAGACCCATGACCTGATCACGCCGGCCATGGAGACGTGGCAGGACATGACGCTCATCCATCGCGGCGAGACTGTCACCATCGACGGGGTTGGGTTTTCCTCGATCGGGCGTTTGAAACTCCTGCAGCTGATGCAGGAGCGCGCGCGTGCGGTGGGGGCCGAACTGCATTTCGAGACGCTGCTGCGCAGTGTTGCTGACCTGCCCGAGGCGGATCTGATCATCGCGGCGGACGGGATCAACTCGATCGTGCGCCGCAGCTATGAGGGTGATTTCCAGACGTCCCTGTCCTATCTGCCCAACAAATTCGCCTGGTACGGCGTCGAGACGCCTTTTGACTCATTGACCCAGACCTTTATTGAGACCAAGTACGGTCCGATCAACGCCCATCACTACCGCTACACGCCCGAGATGAGCACGTTTCTGGTGGAGTGCGAGCGCGAGACCTGGGAGCGGGCGGGCTTCGCCACGATGAGCGATGAAGCCTCACGCGCGCTGTGCTCGGAACTGTTTGCGGACACCCTGCGGGGCAAACCGCTGATTTCGAACAAGTCGAGCTGGCGCAATTTCCCGCTGCTGTGGAGTGACCGCTGGTCCCATCTGAACATGGTGCTGGTGGGTGATGCGCTGCACACGGCGCATTTCTCCATCGGCTCGGGTACCCGCCTGGCGATGGAAGACGTGATCGCGCTTGTGGGCGCGCTCGAGGCCGAGCCGGGTGATTTGCGCGCCGGGCTGACCCGTTATGAGGCAGAACGGCGGCCGATCGTCGAGAAGATCGTCGCCGCCGCGACCAAGAGCGCGCGCTGGTACGAGGGTTTCGCCGACCATATGAAGCTGACACCGCAGGAATTCGGCTACAGCTATATGACCCGGTCGGGCCGCGTCGATGATGACCGCCTGCGCCAACTGGCGCCGAACTTCATGGCGCGTTACGAGGAATCGAAGGCCTAGAAGACTTTCGTCCTAACCGCCGATCATCTCGATCCAGCCATCTTCGTCGACGGTCTCGATGCCCAACTCAGCGGCCTTATTCGCTTTCGACCCCGCGCCGGGCCCCGCGACCACCAGATCCGTCTTGCTGGACACCGAACCCGAAACCTTGGCGCCCATCGCCTCGGCGCGTGACTTGGCCTCCGAGCGGGTCATCTTTTCCAGTGTGCCTGTGAATACGATGGTTTTGCCGGCTAGCGCGGAATCGCTTTCGGGTTGCTCGAAAGGCTGAATGTCGAGCAGTGCGTCGAGGTCGTCGAGCACCTTGCGGTTATGTTCTTCATGCACGAATGCAAGCAGGTCCCTGGCGACGGATTCGCCGATCCCGTCGATATTGAGCAGATCGGTATAGGCGTCGCCTTCGGGGTCCTGGGCCGCGGCCATGGCGGCGCGCCATTCCGACAGGCTGCCATAGGTCCGTGCCAGCAGCCGTGCCGTGGCCTGGCCCACCTGGCGTATGCCCAATGCATAGATGAACTTGTCCAGAGAGACCTTCCGGCGTTCGTCGATGGCCTGCAGCAGATTGTCGACGGATTGTTCGCCCCAGCCCTCGCGTTCGAGCAGGGCGTCCTTGTGCTTCTCCCCGAGGCGAAAGATGTCAGCAGGGCTCTCCAGCAAGCCGTCGGCGTGCAGCGCGGTCACGTTCTTCGCACCCAGCCCCTCGATATCGAACGCGTTGCGTGACACGAAATGCTTGAGCCGTTCCACGGCCTGAGCGGGGCAGATCAGGCCGCCGGTGCAGCGACGGACAGCTTCGTCCTCGTCGCGTACGGCTTCCGAGCCGCAGACCGGGCAGCGGTCTGGGAAGACAAAGGCTTTCGCGTCTGCGGGGCGCTTTTCCGCGATGGCCCGCACAACTTGGGGGATCACGTCGCCGGCCCGCTGAATAATGACCGTGTCCCCGACCCGGACATCCTTGCGGTTGATCTCGTCCTCATTGTGCAGGGTCGCGTTCGAGACGACGACGCCGCCGACGGTCACCGGCTCCAGGCGGGCGACGGGGGTCAGCGCGCCGGTGCGTCCGACCTGAATGTCGATCTCCCGCAGGATCGTCATGGCCTGCTCGGCCGGGAATTTATGGGCGATGGCCCAGCGCGGGGCGCGGCTGACGAAGCCCAGCCGTTGCTGGAAGTCCAGGCGGTTCACCTTGTAGACGATGCCGTCGATGTCATAGTCGAGCGTGGGACGCTGCTCCGACATCATGGCGTAGTTCTCGAGAATCTCTTCCAGGCTGGTGCAGATGCGTGACAGCGGGTTGATCTGAAATCCCCAGGTCTCGACCCGTTCGAGAAACCCCATTTGGGTCTCGGCCACATCCGCGCTCATCTCACCCCAGGAATAGGCGAACATGCGCAGGGGGCGCTTGGCGGTGACCGATGTATCGAGCTGGCGCAGGCTGCCGGCGGCCGCGTTGCGGGGGTTGGCGAATATCTTTGCACCCGTGGCGGCCTGGCTTTCGTTCAGGGCGCGGAAGGCCGAACGCGGCAGATAGACCTCGCCGCGAATTTCAACGATGTCGGGCGCGTCTCCGAGGAGCGTATCCGGGATGTCGCCGATCGTGCGCAGGTTCGCGGTGATGTCCTCTCCCTCGGTGCCGTCACCACGGGTGGCACCCCGCACGAAGCTGCCACCCTCGTACCGCAGGGATACCGAAAGTCCGTCGATCTTGGGCTCGGCGACGATTTCCAGCGCGTCATCCGCATCGACGCTCAGGAACCGCCGGATGCGGGTCAGGAACTCACCGACATCCTCGTCGCCGAAGGCGTTGCCGAGGGACAGCATCGGGACCGTGTGGCGGACCTTGGCGAAACCCTGGGACGGCGTTGCGCCGACGGCCTGGCTGGGGCTGTCTTCGGTCACCAGATCCGGATGCGCGGCCTCGAGCGCGAGCAGACGCCGGAACAGCGCGTCATACGCCGCGTCGGAGATAACCGGCGCGTCCTGCTGGTGATAGGCCACATTATGCGCGCGGATTTCGTCGGCCAGGCGCGCATGTTCCGCACCGGCGTCGGCCGGTGACAGGGTTTCGGGATCGTCTGGCGTTTCGTTTGTCATCTCGCTCAATTTAGTTTCGTTGACCGATTCAGGCACCTTTGTACCGGACTGTGCCCGTCCCGCCAGCTCCTAGGGCAGGGGGGATTCACGCCGCCGAAATCGTATGCCCCCGGCGATCATGCCGATGACCACAAGCGCCACACCGGCGGCGGCAATGGCGCTTAGTGGCTCTCCCAGTGCATACCAGGCGATCAACGCGACGGCGGCGGGAACGACGGCGACGGCCGTGGCCGTCGGTGTGGCGCCCAGGGCGGCCACGGCGCGTGGGTATCCCAGTGTGGAGCCCATGAACACGATCAGGCCCTGAAAGACCCATTGTGCGGCGATTTCTTCCCACGGGGCCTCGAGCAGGCCCGACGGCAGGAAGAGGAGGTGAATCGGCGAGTAGATCGCAAACGTAAAGGTGGCAACGATGGCGGCGCTGCGCAGGGGCGTGACGTTCCATTTGCGCGCCAGCACACCGAACAGTGACCAGGACGCGGCGCCGACAAAGAAAAAGAGGTCGCCCAACCACTCGTTGGGTGCGCTGCTTTCGGAGACATCGAGGACCAGGAACATCGCGCCGGCAAAAATCATCATTACCGAAATCACCCGCCACGCCCCCATACGTTCGCCGATCAACCACCAGGCAAGAGGGGCGGTGAACAGAGGCAGGGTGCCGGCAAGGATTGTCGCGCCGTGGGCGGCAGGCGCGAACATGTAACCGCCGAAGGCGAAGACCGAGAAGCCGGGGCCGGCTGTGAGGGCCAGCAGCAGCGCCTGCCAGAAGCTGATGCCGCCAAGGCCGTATTTCAGCAACCAGGGAAAGAAAATGGCGCCGGCGACGCATACGCGCAGGGTCGTCAGATCAAACGGCGTCAGCGTGAACTGGACGGACAAGCGTCCCGACAGATGAAATGCCGACCAGATGACGATGATCGCGCTCACCCAGAGGATCCCGATCACGCGCTCGCGAAGTTGAGGAGTCATACGGCCGCGTAGCTCAGGCGGTTACTTTGGCGGTTGTGCTCTTGCGATCCATGAGTTTGTCTGCGGCGGCCCGCGCTTCGTCCGTGATATTGGCGCCTGACAGCATCCGGGCGATTTCCTCGCGCCGTTCCGCGGCGTCCAGTCGGGCGACGTTCGTTGTGACCGTTTGGGCGGATGGTTTGCCGCCGGTCCGCTTTTCGACCCGCAGATGCTCTCCTGCCGTGGCGGCGACCTGCGGGCTGTGGGTGACGACCAGGATCTGCTGCTCCAGGCCCGATCCGGCCAATTCGGCCAGTCGTTCGCCCACAGCGGCCGCCGTCGCGCCACCAATGCCGGTGTCCACTTCGTCGAACACGATGGTGCCAGCGCCCGACGTGCCCGCAAGCACGACCTTGAGGGCCAGCATGAACCGGCTCAGCTCACCACCGGACGCGATGCGACCCAACGGTCCCGGGGTCGCGCCGGGGTTGGTCGAGACATTGAACGCGACGGCATCGATGCCGTGCTCGGCCCAATCGGCCTCATCCAGCGGGCGGACGCTGGTGAGCAGGGTTGCGTTGTCGAGTTTCAGGGGCGGAAATTCCATGGCGATCCTGGTATCGAGCTTTCGCGCTGCTTTCTGGCGGGTCTGGGACAGGCTCTCGGCGGCCTCGCAATAGCCGCGCCGTGCGGCCTCGACGTTCTTGGCCAATGTGTCGATATGGTCGTCACGACCGTCGATCGCGGCAAGCTGGGACGCGATGCTTTCGCGCCGGGCGGGAAGTTCGTCGGCAGGCACTTGATGGCGGCGTGCGGCGGCCAGAATGGCAAAGAGCCGTTCTTCCACGGCCTCGACTTCGCCGGTGTCCGTATCGAGCGCATGCGCCACGGAGTTCAGCTCCTGGATTGCCTCGGCGAGTTCGGCGCTGCTTTTGTCGATTGCGGCGATGACCGGGGCGAGACGGCCACCGGCGATATCATCATCACGCTCCAGGCGGCCTGCGGCTCGCTGCAGCATTGTCTCGGCACCGTTCTCTCCGTTCAGCGCATCCGATGCCTCGTTCAGGGTTTCGACAAGGCGTCCGGCGTTCCGAAGCAATTGCCGCCGGGAGGATAGCTCCGCCTCTTCCCCGACCTGCGCTTCCAACAGGTCGAGTTCCTCGAGCGCGGCGCGCAGTTCGTCGGCCTTGTCCGCAGAGGCGGCGAGCGCCGTTTGTGCTTCGTTATGTCGGGTGACGGCGTCGCGCCATGTGCGAAACCGTTCCGCAACGCTTTTGCGTATCTTGTCGGTATCCGCGAAAGCATCCAGAGCGCGGCGCTGGTTGGCAGGTTCGGACAGCGAGAATCGCTCGAATTGTCCATGTATCTCGACCAGTGAATCACCGATCTGGCGCAACAGACCGATGCTGATCGGCTGATCATTAAGAAATGCGCGGCTGCGACCTTCGGCGCTGACCGTGCGGCGGAGAATGAGATCTTCTCCGGGGTCGACCTCGATACCGTGGGTGTCGAACAGTTCTTCGAGGCCGGTGGTGCTGTTCGCGTCAAATATCGCGGTCACCGATGCCTGATCGGCGCCCTGCCGCACCAAGCCGGCGTCGGACCGCGCGCCGAGGGTCAGGCCAAATGCATCCAGCAGGATTGATTTGCCGGCGCCCGTCTCGCCGGTCAGAGCGCTCAGCCCCGGACCGAACGAGAGCTCAGCCCGATCGATCAGGACAACGTCCCGGATCGACAGATGCCGCAACATATGAGGCTAGAACGGCCAGATGCGGCTGAAGAATCCGTCATCCTCGACCGGATCGGGTTCGCCGTCACCATCCAGATCACGAACAACCTTGCCTTCGACGAGTTGGTAACTGTCGATGTACCAGTCGCTGCCCGGGAAGTTATGGCCAAGGACGGCCGCATTGGCTCGCGCTTCGGGTTCAATACCGAGGGCGGCATAGGCCTCGGAGAGGCGATGAAGGGCCTCCGGCACATGGGTGGTCGTCTGATAATTGTCGATCACCGTCCGGTAGCGGTTGATCGCGGCCAGATAGTTGTCGCGCTCATGGTAGTAGCGCCCGATCTCCATTTCCTTGCCCGCCAGATGGTCGCGGGTGAGGTCGATTTTTAGCACGGCATCTCTGGCATACCGGGAATCGGGAAAGCGGCGGACCACTTCGTCCAGAGACTGCAGCGCCAGTTCCGTTGTGCGCTGATCGCGTCCGACGTCGGTAATCTGCTCATAATAGCTCAGCGCCTTCAGATAATAGGCGTAGGAGACATCGCGATTGCCGGGGTGAAGCTGTATGAAACGGTCTGCCGACAGGATCGCGTCGTCATACTGGCCGTCGGAGTAATAGCTGAAGGCCGACATGAGCTGCGCCTTGGTGGCCCAGATCGAATAGGGATGCTGGCGCTCGACTTCCAGAAAGGTGTCCGCCGCCTCGGCGAAATCCTTGCTTTCGGTCAGATCGACCGCCTCGTTGTAGAGTTCCTCCACCGGGCGCGCGACATATTCGGGGGCATCGTTTGACGAACAGCCGGCCAGAACCGAGACGGCCAGCAAAGCGAGTCCGACGCTACGGTGTTTCATCCAAGAATATCTGTTCGGCATAATATTCAAATCTCGCGAGTCAGGACCGCCATGCAGCAGGCGCGTGACGGTGGTTTCAAGCGCGATCATCGCGGCGCTATTTATATCACGCCCGGTAAGGATTCACAGCAAAACGGGCCGACAAAGCCGACCCGTTCAAACCCAAGCAAACAGGTGATTTACTTACGCCGTCGCGGCAAGGGGCTGTGGCTCAATCTCAGCTTCCGGCAATTCCGAATAACGCCAGGCGCTGGGATCGGCGAACAGCGCCCGCACGATCGCGTGGTTCATGGCATGGCCCGAGCGATATCCCTGGAAATGGCCGGAAATCTGAGCCCCGGCGAGATAAAGGTCGCCGACACAGTCGAGAATCTTGTGGCGGACGAACTCATCCTTGTAACGAAGGCCTTCGTCATTGAGAATTTCGTCGCCGCTCACAACCACCGCATTGTCGAGGCTTCCGCCCAGGGCGAGTCCCATGCGGCGGAGTTGATCGACTTCTTCGGCAAAGCCAAACGTGCGTGCGCGCGAAATTTCACCCTTGAAGGTGCCATTCACCAGCCGCACGTTCATATCCTGTTTGCCGATGGCATCCGAATCGAAATCGATGCCGAAGCCCACGGAAAACCCGGAACCAGGAGAGAGGGATACTTCGCGGCCGTTGATTTCGACATCGACCCGCTTGAGGATTTCAATGAACCTCCGCGGTGCGTCTTGTGACACCACGCCGGCGCATTCAATCAGGAACACGAACGGCGCAGCACTTCCGTCCATAATGGGAAGCTCGGAACCGCTGACCTCGACATAGACATTGTCGATCGCGCAGCCGGCGAGGGCGGCGAGCAGATGCTCGACGGTGGCAACGGTTATGCCGTCTTCATTTCCCAGAGTGGTGCACAGCGTCGCCTCGACGACATTTTCGACCAGGGCGGGAATTTCCGCCCCATTGCCGATTTCGTCGGTGCGGCGGAAAATAACGCCGGTATTTGCCGGTGCGGGCTTGAGAAGGATCGAAACTGTTTCGCCCGAATGCAAGCCGGTGCCGCTGCAGCCGATTTCGCTCTTCAGCGTGTGCTGCAGGCCCTGGTCAATGTCTGGCGTGGAAGTCATCCGTTTATGTCTTTCGTTTCGGTCGCGTGGTGTCCGCAAGTAACCAATTTCTGGTACCGGGTGTAACAACTCACACTGGGCCGTCACAAATCACTCTTTGTTACAGAATGTTGCGGACGGAAGCCGCGGATTACTGGAGAAATCCGCGGCTTCGTCCATTTTGGTGATCAGTTGGCCTGGCGGCGCAAAAACGCCGGAATTTCGAGCATGTCTTCGTCCTCGCGAGATGTCTCACGGGGTGCAGCAGGCTCGATATTCGCCAGGGTTGGCTGGGCCGGTGCCTCGGCCACCGGCTCCGGCATCGGAGCAGGGGTTGCGACGGCGGGTGCCGCCGGTGCGGCCACCGGGGTGGGAGCAGGTACCGCGACGGGCTCGACGACCGCTTCGACAGCGACGTCAGTCGCTGTTTCGACGGCCGGCGCGACCACGGTCTCCGCGACAGGTTCCGCAACCGTCTGGGTGACCGGTGCAGGTGTCGGTTCAACGGCGGTCTCTACCATCGTATTCACGACCGGCTCTGCCACGGGCTCCATTGTGACGGGCTCAGGCGCGGCTTGGACAGGCGTGGCTTCCGCAGGTTTGGCCGCGAACGGCTCACGCCGTTCCCCGATCCTGGATGCGGCATTGCCCTGATCTTCGGTCATTGCGCGGTTCACGGCGCCGGTCACCTTCTGGAACAGGCTACGACCGCGACGGCGCTCCGCCTGAACACCCGCGTTGGTGATCGCCGCTTCCGCAAATGCGTCGGGGCGGCGGGCCTCGGCGCGGGGTGCGGGCCGACGTTCCTCGATGACCGGCTTCGGCGGAATGAACGGAGACGCGGCAGATAGCGCCTCCGTGACCGTGGCCGCCGGTTGGGGTTGCGGCGCCGGAATCGCTG
>JAQCFD010000260.1 GCA_027618305.1 Pseudomonadota bacterium | reverse complement strand
GCGGGGCATGCCGCAGCATGTAGTCAGTCTTTCCGGCACCGCGCCTCTGGCAGCGCGGCTGGCCGCCGATGCTGTCCCGCTGACGCGACTTGATCTCGCGCGTCCGGTCGGTCTTGCCGCCGCGCTCCCGCGTCTCGTTGGCCTGACCCGCCGATTTCGCCCCGATGTCATTCAGGGCTGGATGTATCATGGCGATATCGCTGCGACGCTCGCCCATTGGGCCGCGCCGGGGGGCCGCGCGCGTCGCCTGATGTGGGGGGTGCGTTGCTCCGACATGGACCTGGATCGCCATGCTTCACTCATCCGTACCGAGGCGCTGTTGTCGCGCGCTCCCGAAATCGTCGTCGCTAACTCGGCCGCCGGCGCACAGGCGCATCTCGCCCACAAATACAGGCCGCGCCGCCTCGAGATCGTGGCCAACGGTATCGACACCGAGCGGTTTCGACCGGATGCGTCGCTGCGTGAGGCACAACGCACGGCACTTGGATTTGCTGCCGGTCAACGCGTGGCGATCAAGGTCGCGCGCGTGGATCCTATGAAGGACCATGCCGGCCTGCTCGACGCCGTCCGTCATTTGCCCGACTTGCCGTTGCTGTTGGTCGGGGCCGGGACCGAGACGCTGGACCTGCCAGCCAACGTGCGCGCACTGGGCGTGCGCGACGATATTCCGGCACTCCTGAATGCCGCGGACATTATCGTCTCCGGTTCGGCATTCGGTGAGGGGTTTTCCAATGCACTGGCCGAGGGTATGAGTGCCGGCCTCGTGCCCGTGGCGACTGATGTGGGCGACGCACGGGAAATCGTGGGTCCAACCGGCACCGTGGTGCCGCCCAGCGATCCGAATGCGCTGCGCGATGCGCTCGATGCACTGCGCGCATTGGATGATGACGCCTTTGCGGAACGACGTCGCGCCGCGCGTGCGCGTATTGTTGACGAGTTCGGGATCGACCGCATGGTCGATCGTTTCGTCGCGCTGTATAGCGATCCCGCCGACGGCACATCGGTCGCACCCGGTCTATCTCCACAACGTATCTGAAGGGGCCCGCATGAACTCTGACGGCATCATGGATATCTCCGGCAAGACGGTTCTGGTCACCGGCGGTGACGGCTTTATCGGCTCGCATCTCGTCGAAGCGCTGGTGCGCGACGGTGCCCATGTCACGGCGATGGCACAATATAACCCCTTCGGCGATGTCGGCTGGCTCGACGATCTCGACGAGGACATCGCGGCGGAGGTCGAGATCCTGCGCGGCAACATATGTGATGCCGCTTTCATGCATCGCGCGGTCGAGGGCCAGGCAATCGTCTTTCACCTCGCCGCGCTGATTGCCATTCCTTACTCCTATGAGGCACCGGCATCCTATGTCGACACCAATGTCACCGGTACGCTGAACGTGCTCGAGGCCTGTCGTGGCCACGGTGTCGAGCGTGTCGTTCACACCTCGACCAGCGAGGTCTACGGCACAGCGCTGGTCACGCCGATTACCGAGAATCATCCGTTACAGGGCCAATCGCCCTATTCGGCGAGCAAGATCGGGGCCGACATGATGGCCGAGGCCTTCGCCCGCTCCTTCGATCTGCCTGTGGCGATATTGCGACCGTTCAACACCTATGGGCCGCGTCAGAGCGAGCGTGCCGTGATCCCGACCGTTATTCGCCAGGCGCTCGACCCGAACTGCGAGGCCATCCGAGTCGGTGACACCTCGCCGACGCGAGACTTCAGCTATGTGGGCGACACCGTCGATGCGTTCCGCGCGATCGGTGCGTCTGTAGCCATTGACTATGGTCGACCCTATAACGCGGGTACCGGCGTGATGGTTTCGGTCGGCGAGATGATTGAGCGCGTGCGCAGAATCACCGGCACCAACAAGCCGGTCGAAAGTGAAGCCGCGCGCTTCCGCCCGGAAAACTCCGAGGTCCGCGCCCTGATCGCCGACCCGGCGCGGCTCAATTCGAGCACCGGCTGGACGCCCGCCACCGACCTTGATGCCGGGTTGGAGAAGACCGTCACCTGGTGGCAGCAGCGGATCGCCGCCAATCGGGTGCGGCGTGATTCCGGCTACTTGCTCTAAGTCGGGCACCCGCACCGACATGCGCACCGGATTTTGTGGACTTAACGCCACCGCAGGGTGTCCATCCCGCGGTTTCGTCTCTACGGGCGGTCCGTGCGGGTGGGCCGGCCGGTGACAGGCACGATGGAATATCGCGGGGACATCCAGATTCTGCGCGGCGTCGCCATCCTGTTCGTGCTGCTTTTTCACCTGCAGGCACCGGGCGCGGACAACGGGTTTCTTGGTGTTGATGTGTTCTTCGTCATCAGCGGCTTCCTGATGGCCTGTCTGTATACCCCGGGCAGTATTGGGCAATTTTTTGCGCGGCGGGCCCGGCGTATCCTGCCGGCATATTTCCTGACGATCCTGGCGACGGTTGCAGCGGCGGCTATCATCACGGCACCGCCCGACCTTGCCAACGTGACGACCCAGGCGCTTTATTCCACGCTGCTGGCGCCGAACTTCGGCTTCTGGGCAGCGAATTCCTACTTCTCCAATGACAGCTTCACGCCCCTGCTACACCTTTGGTCGGTCGGCGTGGAGATTCAGTTCTACGTGATCGTACCTCTAATTGCGCTGTTTGTTCGCCGGTCCTGTTTCCTGATGCTCGCCACACTGGCATCGCTCACAATATGTTTTCTCGCGATCGGCGTTTCGCCGAAGACAGCATTTTTCATGTTGCCGTTTCGGCTGTGGGAGTTCCTGCTCGGCTTCGTCGCGGCCACATGGCTGACGCAGAATGGTCAGCCCCTGCGCCGCGCGCCACGGCTTGCTTGGCTCGCTGTCGTCGTGCTTTTGGCGGCACCGTTTTATGGCATCAACGGCGATGCGCTAAGTCCCGTGACGGGCCATCCGGGTCTGGCTGCGCTCGCCGTCTGTCTTGCAACGACCGTGCTGCTGACAGTCGGCCTGCCTGGAATTCTGACCCTGTCATGGCCGGGCGCCTGGCTCGAAACGCTCGGTAAATACTCCTACTCGGTCTACCTGGTCCATTTCCCGCTGATAACGCTGACGCTTTATGTGCCCTTTGCCGGAACCCGGCTCAGCGCCCCCGACGCCGGAACGATTATCGCCATGCTGTTTGCGATCGGCGTGAGTTCGGTCCTCGTCTATCACTTTGTGGAAGCACCGCTGCGGCGCAGCCTTTTCCCCTGGAAGGCATCGACGGTTATCGCGCAGGCCTTGTTGATCGCTATCGCGCTGGAGGCACATCCCGCCGTCGCCACTTTCTACACCGAACGTGCTAATCTCATTTTTGCCGGTGCGGGTGACCGCAACACATATCGTTGCGGCAAGGTGGCCCGACTGCTAGACCCAACCGCGCTGACCTGCAGCCTGCACGCGGGCGATGCGGCCGCGCCGCGCCTGATGCTGGTCGGGGACAGCCATGCTGATTCCATTAAAACGAGCGTGACAGCCGCGGCGCGTGAGATCGACGCGACGTTGCGTTTTGTGGTGCCTAACGAACCGCTGATCTCCCCCACCCATAGCGCGGACGCCATCATTGAGGATGCGGTGCGTCACCGCGTCGATCACCTTCTCGTCCATTTTTCGCGCGGCAACCCGCCCATCGACGCGTTGCGCCGGCTGGTCGCGCTTGCGGCGCATAACAAGATTCGGGTCAGCTACATTGCGCCCGTACCGGTATGGCCCGGAAACGTGCTGCAGGTACTCTACGAGAACCTACGCGATGGAACGCCGCTGCCGCGGCAGGACATCGCGGATTATCGCGCGATGAATGAGGCTTACCTCGCACCCGTCCGGGCAATCGACGCACCGAACTTCGCTTACTTCGCAACGGCACCATATCTCTGCGATCACGAGTGCCGGCTCGTCGATGCCGCGGGCCACCCCCTATACTTCGACAACCACCACCTGACCCTGACCGGCGCAGCCCAGCTCACTGAGCTGTTCCGCCAAGTGCTCACTTTGGCGAGACGGCCCTAACGGGTTGCTGGAAGGCGGCTCGCACTAGTTGTTAGGGAATGCATCTCTATCTGCAGGGCAGATATCGAGATTCACGGACCTATTCTCCCCGAACCTTTTGCTGTTCAAGCATCGGACGTACGCGGCGGCTACTGACCAAAGGAGTGCAGCCTTGTTTTTTCTGCAGATTGTTTTTGTGGCGATACGAGAATGGAGGTGGAGGGAGTCATGGTGTTGCATATCCTAAGTGCTTATCAAGACTCTGTCTGTCCATAGATTTTCTGCGATTTCCGTGGCTTTGATATTTTTCTCCTCCCACCAGCTGGTTTCATCCCCGGCGTCATGAAGGGCGCGGTGGTGTATGCGGCAGAGCGGCACGACCCACTGGTCACCTGGCTTTCGTCCTAAGGCGTTGGGCTGGACACGTTTGAGGTGATGAG
>JAQCFD010000259.1 GCA_027618305.1 Pseudomonadota bacterium | reverse complement strand
AAGATCGCCTGAAGCCGACCGCTGGACAAGCGTTTTTCGCCCTGCGCGGCAGCTGTGGTCGCACAGGCGCGCGGCGAGATTCCAGCTGAACTGATTGACCGTGCGCAGACCATCGACTGGGCCATGCATGACACGATCATCGATTCCCTGGGTAACCGGATTATCTCGGACGCCTACCGCGTCAACGCTATCAAGATCCGCCTTATCAAACAGGAGCAGACGCGCCTCAACGACGCAGTCGTTGTGTCCACCATGCAGGAGCATTTGCGCATTATCGAGGCCCTGGAGGCGCGGAATCCGACACTTTCCTCCGACGTTATGCGGCAACACATCGAGGCGGCTCGAAAGCGGGCGGTCGATCAAACCTGAAATTGATTGCTCACTAACATGTTAGACTGTTACAACGTGCGGGGCGGCGAGTCAGCGGCGGGAGGAACATGGCTGCTATCGACATAGAAAAGGTGGTGAAGACCTACGGCGCGTTCACCGCGCTCCGTGGCGTATCGCTGACGATTGACGACGGCGCTTTCGTCGCCCTGGTCGGTCCGTCCGGTTGCGGCAAGACCACGCTCCTGCGGTCGATTTGCGGCTTGGAAGATATCATCTCCGGTGAGATCCGCATCGACGGCAAGGAGGTGACCGACCAGCCGCCGAAAGACCGCGACATCGCCATGGTGTTCCAGAGCTATGCGCTCTACCCGCACATGTCGGTGAGCGACAACATGTCGTTTTCGATGCGGCTGGCCCACGCCGCGAAGGAACTCATCACCGAAAAAGTGGGATATGCCAGCGGCATCCTCGGGCTGGGCGACTATCTTGAGCGCCTGCCGCGTCAGCTTTCCGGCGGTCAGCGTCAGCGGGTCGCCATGGGGCGCGCCATCGTCCGCAACCCCAAGGCCTTCCTGTTCGACGAGCCATTGTCCAACCTCGATGCAAAGCTCCGTGTTCAGATGCGCAAGGAGATCAAACAGCTCCACCAGCGCCTCGGGGTGACCTCGGTTTTTGTGACCCATGACCAGATCGAAGCAATGACGCTGGCCGATCGGGTGGTTGTCATGAATGCCGGCAACATCGAACAGGCCGGCAGTCCTCTCGATCTCTACGATCATCCGGCGAACACGTTTGTCGCCGGGTTCATCGGCTCGCCAGCCATGAACATGCTGGAAGGCAATGTTGTCCGCGGCGATGGTGCGCCGAGGTTCGTCTTGCCGGATGGCGGGACGCTGCCGCTGCCGGTGGGCGCCGATCTTGCCGACGGCGCAGGCGTGATCTTCGGCGTGCGTCCCGAGCACGTTCATGCCGCCGCGACCGACGATGGCGCCCGCGCCACCGTCAATGTCGTCGAACCGACCGGTTTCGAGACATTCCTCTATTCCACCCTCGGAGACACCGAGGTCTGCATACGTTCGACCGACCGTCTGGCGTTCAGGCCTGATGACGAGATCGGGTTCGTGCCCGACCCAGAGCACGTTCATCTTTTCGACCCGGAGACCGGGCGGAGGCTCAACTGACCACCGCCACCGACATTGAAAGCCCGCCCGCTGTCACGCGGGAGCGCCTCGAGCGCTACCGGCGCAAGGTGCGTTCCAACGATCGCTGGACGCTGGTCCTGCTCGCGCCGGTTTTCCTGCTGCTCACGGCCATCATTTTCCTACCGGAGATTTGGGCCGGCTGGATCAGTTTCACGAACTATCGGCTCGGCGATCCCTCGCGCTTCATAGGCTTCGCGAATTTCGAGTACTTCCTGACCGATCCGCGGTTCTGGAATGCGTTGCGGGTCAACGTGATCTTCGTCATCGCCGTTGTGACCATCCAGATGGTTGTCGGGTTGGCGATCGCGCTTTTTCTCGCGCAGATGAAGTCGCCGCTGCGCTTCCTGTGGATCGCTATGGTACTGGCGCCGATGGCGGTCAGCCCGGCGGTGTCGAGCGTGATCTGGCGCTACCTGTTCGACGCCAATATCGGCCCCCTCAACTACTTCCTCGAGCAGATGGGCTTTGAGCGCATGCAGTGGCTGACCGGCGTCACCACGGCAATGATCTCGGTTATTATCGTCGAAGTGTGGCTGGCCATTCCGCATGTGGTGCTGTTCGTCTATCCGGCCCGGATCACCTTCCCGCAGGACCTGTATGAAGCCGCCGAGGTGGATGGCGCCACCGCCTGGCAGAAATTCCGCTACATAACTTTCCCGCTGCTTCGTCCCGCCTTCCTTCTGGCGCTGGTCTTCCGCGTGATCATCACCATCCGTGCCTTCGGCGTCGTCTGGCTTCTCACGAAAGGCGGGCCCGGCCGGTCGACCGAGCTGCTGGCGATCTACATGTTCAAGGAAGGCTTCGAGAACTGGCGGTTCGGTTCCGCCGCCGCCATTGCCTGGGCCATGCTGATCATCACGATTCTGATCTCCAGCTACATGATCTATCGCATGTACCAGAACGCCTTCGTCAAACAGCGGAAGGATGCCTGACAATGGCCGGCATCCGTTCCTCCAATTCACTTGCAAAGCGCGTCTTGTCCGCGCTGATCCTGACCGTGATCGTAATCTGGAGCTTTGGCCCCATTGCGATCGCCATCGTGTCGTCCTTCAAAAACCAGCGCGATATCTTCACCTATGTGCCGACCGTGGTGTTCGAACCGACGCTGGGCAACTACGCCACGCTTCTGGATGAGTGGTCGACTTTCTGGCGGGCGATGGGGGTCAGCACCATCACGACGCTGGGCTCGGCCGCGCTTGTGGTTCTGGTCAGCCTGCCGGCCGCCTATGCCTATTCACGTATGGCGAGACCGGCCTTTGCGATTTCGGCGCTGTTTCTCATCGCGGTGCGCATGTTCCCGCCGATCATCATCACCATTCCGCTCTTCCCGATCTTCACCGGCATCGGCCTTACCGATACGCCGCTGGGCCTGATTTTCGTCTACGCGTCTTTCATGGTGTCGATCAGCGTGCTGCTGTTGAAGGTCTTCATCGACGGGGTGCCGCGCGAGGTCGATGAGGCAGCGATGCTGGATGGCGCCTCTCGGCTGAAGACCTTCGTTCACATCATGCTGCCGCAGATCGCGCCGGGCATCGCGGCATCCATCATCTTCGTCACCCTGTTCGCCTGGAACGACTTCCTGTTCTCATTCCTGCTTGCCGGCACCAAGGCGAAGACCGCTCCGGTCATGATCGCTGAGATGATGGGCGCAGTCGGTGAGGGCGCGGCGACCTGGGGCACCATCTTTGCCGCGAGCGTGGTGCAACTTGCGCCCATACTGCTCTTCGTATGGCTTATCCAGAAGCCGCTCCTGCGCGGGTTCCAGTCCGGCGGTTCCGGGAAATGAGCGATTTCGATATCGTCGTGATCGGCGGCACACCCGGTGGCATTGCCGCAGCGATCACAGCGGCCCGGCTGGGCCGCCGCGTAGCGATTGTCGAGTATCACCGCCACCTCGGCGGTATGTCGTCAAGCGGTCTTGGCAAGAGCGACATCGAAGACCGGCGGATGATTGCCGGGCTGTTCGCCGAGTTCACCGCGAACATCCGTACCTATTATCTCGAAACCTTCGGCGCGGATTCGGAGGCGTTTGCGCTGTGTCAGGACGGTTACTACTTTGAGCCTTCAGTCGCCGAACGTGTATTCGACGCCATGACGGCGGCGGAAGGCAATCTGACCGTCTTCCGCTCCACGCGACTGGAGGCCGCACGGACCGGGAAAGGCCGCCTGGTTGCGGTCACGCTGGCGCCACGCGATGGCGGCGCACCGTTTGACCTCGCCGCCCGCGCCTTCGTCGACGCAACCTATGAAGGCGATCTCTATGCCATGGCTGGCGCTGCGTTCCGCACCGGCCGCGAAGGCCGGGCCGAACATGGCGAGCCGCATGCAGGGGTCATCTACTACGACTATCAAAACAACAAGGTGCTGCCCGGTACGACCTATGAGGGCGATGACGGGCTGCCGGCCTACACCTATCGTTTCTGCCTGACGACCGATGACGGCAATGCGGCTCCGCTGGACGCCCCACCGCCGGGTTACGACCGCGGCACTTATCTGCCCTACCTGGAGGATCTCGCAGCCGGTCGCCTGTCGGGGCCGAAGCGTCTGGTGCCGGGTCGCGGCTACTATCCGGCGCATTTCGACACGCCCGTGCGGGCACTGTCCGTCGCCGAGATCCCGAACCGCAAGGTCGACGCCAACATCAATCCGCGACCGCTGGCCTTTCCGTTTCCAGAGGAAAACCGGGGCTATCTCGAAGCGGATTGGGATGTGCGCGAGACCATCAGCCGCCGCCATCGCAATCTGGCGCTGGGCTTGTTGTGGTTTGTGCAGAACGATCCGGATATCGCGCCGGAGCACCGCGCCATCGCGGCGGAATATCACCTGCCGGCGGATGAGTTCGCCGATAACGGTCACTTCCCGTTCCAGCTATATGTCCGCGAAGGACGGCGTCTGGACGGACTCTATACCTTGAGCGAACGTGACGTC
>JAQCFD010000009.1 GCA_027618305.1 Pseudomonadota bacterium | reverse complement strand
CGTCACAGGACCACAAGCGGCACAGGATCAAACGTAGGGGCGGGTTTCAAACCCGCCCTTTTCGTTTTCGCGCCGCTAGCTGCCGGCCTTCACCGCATCCCAGTATTTCTCGTTAAGGTCGAGGACGAGGCCGTCATGGGCCTCGGCGAGACAGCCGCGCAGATTCTTGTCGCCGATCCGGGTCTGACGGTAACAGCGGTTGTAAGCGGTATGGGCCTTGTGGACGCCGACGTCCGAATGGCTGGGCACGTGGCTGGCCGCCGCCGTGTCCCAAAGTCCCGCGCGGGCGTCGGCCTCGGCGCGGCCATGACGGGGTAACGCATCGATCATCCGCGCGAGAATCTGACCCGCATGCATCGTGTCATTGTTTTGGTCAACGATGGCTGTCGCCGTGGCGCGCATCGGCCCGGCGCCGAGTTCGATATCGCTTTCGGTGAGCGGATCATCACTGCCGACGACACCGGTTTTCCCCGGAATGAGCGTCAGCGGTTGCTCGACTTTCACCGCGAGCGAGACCAGCTCGTGGGCCAGGCGGACCGCGTCGGGCACATCGACCCGCACCGTGTGGAACCCGCGGGACGCCTTGAATTTGAGGACATCGGCCACACGCAGAGAGACCTGGGTGCCGTCCGCACGAGTTCCCGTCACCGTGATCGCGTCACCATTGAAGGCGGTGTACGGATGGCCCGACGTGGGTGTGGCGCGTTGCTCATGCAAGCAGATTGACGACAGTTCGGCGGTACAATTGCCGCTCGTGCAATGCAGCGGCACGGCCGACGCTGTCTGCACGACGCCCAGCATTTGTGGCTCGGCCTGTGCCGACGTCGCCGTGAACGGCGGCGCAAGCAGGGGTGCCGCGAGAATTGCCATCAGTCCGAATTTGCGCATCTGAGCCTCCCATCCATGAATTTCACCGAAAACCGTCGCACCGGGCCCGCCCCCGGGTCAATTCATGAAATCCCGATCTCCGCAGCGCGCAATTGCCTTCGCCCGCGCGGCTCGCTATGTCCTGCTCCATGAGCAAAGCAAATATTCAGCCGGTGCATGTGATTGGTGGTGGTCTCGCGGGCAGTGAGGCGGCCTGGCAACTGGCACGCGCCCAGGTGCCCGTCATCCTGCACGAGATGCGGCCCGACCGCCGCACGGAGGCCCATCAGACCGACCGGCTGGCGGAGCTGGTCTGCTCCAACTCCTTCCGCTCCGACGATGCCGAGGGCAATGCGGTCGGCATCCTGCATGCCGAGATGCGTATCCTGGGATCCCTGATCATCGCGGCAGCGGATGCGAACCGTGTCCCCGCCGGCAGCGCGCTTGCCGTCGACCGTGAAGCCTTTGCCCAACAGGTCAGCGCGGCGATCGCCGACCATCCGCTGATCGAGGTCGAGCGCGGCGAAGTCGCCGGCCTGCCGCCGGCGGACTGGGACAACGTCATCGTCGCGACGGGCCCCCTCACCTCGCCGGATCTCAGCCAGGCGATCATCGAACTGACGGGCGAGGAAAATCTCGCCTTCTTCGACGCCATCGCACCGATCGTCCATGCCGAGAGCATCGACATGTCGGTCGCCTGGTTCCAGTCGCGTTACGACAAGCCGGGCCCGGGCGGGACCGGCAAGGACTATATCAACTGCCCCATGGACGAGACCCAGTTCGAGGGCTTCATCGACGCGCTGCTCGCCGCCGACCTGGTCGACTTCCACGAGTGGGAGAAGAACACGCCCTATTTCGAGGGCTGCCTGCCGATCGAGGTGATGGCCGCACGTGGCAGGGAAACGCTCCGCTTCGGCCCGATGAAGCCCGTCGGCCTGACGAACCCGAATACCGGCGGCCGGGCCCATGCGGTGGTGCAGCTGCGCCAGGACAATGCGCTCGGTACCCTGTTCAACATGGTCGGCTTCCAGACCAAGCTGCGCTACGGCCCCCAGCAGGAGATCTTCAGGACGATCCCCGGGCTGGAAAACGCCGAGTTCGCGCGGCTCGGCGGCATCCATCGTAACACCTTCATGAACTCACCGCGTGTGCTTGATAAGAGTCTGCGCCTGAAGGCCCAGCCACGGCTTCGGTTTGCAGGGCAGGTCACCGGCGTCGAGGGTTATGTGGAAAGCGCGGCCATGGGATTGCTCGCTGGGCGGTTCGCCGCCGCCGAGCGCCATGGCGAGCCGGTTACGCCGCCCCCGGCCACGACCGCCCATGGTGCGCTGCTGGCCCATGTGACGGGCGGTGCCGACGACGAGACATTCCAGCCGATGAACGTAAATTTCGGGCTGATCCCGGAGCTCGAAGACGGCGCGCTGGCGGATGTGAAGCGCAAGGAGCGCAAGCGGGAACGGCGGCGGCTGATGTCGCGCCGCGCCCTGTCCGACATCGCGGTATGGTTCAGCGATACCCCTCTGGCGGCGGAGTAAGACATGGCCAAAGACCCCGTCCATCCCCGTGACCGGCCCGGTGAATTCTGGGACGAGCGCTACGTCGGCGAGGATTATGTCTTCGGGCAGGAACCGAACGTCTGGATGGCGGCGAACGCCGATCTCTTCACGCCGGGCATGACCGCGCTGCTGCCCGGCGACGGCGAAGGCCGTAACGGTGTTTGGCTCGCGGAACGCGGGCTCCATGTCACCACGATCGATGCCTCGCCGGTCGGCGTCGAGAAGGCCCGGCAGCTCGCGGCGACACGCGGGGTCGAGATCGACATCCAGGTTGCCGACCTGCGGGACTGGGACGCGCCGGTGGGCGCCTATGATCTCGTGGTCCTGGCGTTCCTGCATGTCGGGCCCGATGATCGCGCCACGCTGCACCGGAAAATAGCCCATACCCTGAAACCCGGTGGCCTCTTGATTCTGGAGGGCTTTACCCCCGATCATCTGGGGCACGGCAAAGGTGGCCCGAAGGATACGCGCATGATGTTCACCGAAGACAGACTTCGAGACGATTTCGCGGACCTTCTCGACATCGATAATCTCGAGATTTTGAAGACCGAGTTGCCCGCAAGTGAACGCCATGGCGGCCCGGCGGCCGTGATCCGTCTGCGCGCCAGGAGGAAGATCGGATGAGCAGCAATGCCCCGTTCATAATGAAGGGCCTGGATCATGTCGTGATCCGCTGCAGCGACCTGGCGGCGATGAAGCATTTCTACTGCGACGTGCTGGGGGGCTCGATGCAAGAGGAAGACACCCAGATCGGGCTCTATCAGGTGCGCGTAGGTGATCACATTATCGATCTGATGCCCGTCGACGAACCGTCCGGGCGCAAGGGTGGTCCCGCCCCCGGACCGGACGGCCACAACATGGATCACTTCGCGATCCAGGTAGAACCCTATGACGACGATGCGATCCGCGCATATCTATCGGGCCACGGCGTGGAACTGGGCGCCACGATCATTCGTGGCGGCGCGGACGGCGAAGGCCCGGGAATCCACATCCAGGACCCGGAAGGCAACACGGTCGAACTCAAGGGGCCGCCGGATCCGGCGTATAACTGATCATGGCGACACCCCCGTTTGAAATGGAAGGTCTGGACCATCTGGTCATCCGCTGTGTCGACCTGGAAGCGATGACCCATTTCTACTGCGACCTGCTCGGCTGCACCATTGACCGCCACAACAAGGAGTTCGACCTGCTGCAGCTGCGCGCCGGGCGCCAGCTGATCGATCTGGTCACGGTGGATGGCGTGCTGGGCCGCAAGGGCGGCGCGGCACCCGGGCCCGAGGGGCGCAATCTGGATCATTTCGCCATTCGCATCGACCGCTTCGACGATGCCGCGCTGCACGCCTACATTGCGGAACATAAGATCGAGATCGTCGAGGAAGGCCCGCGTTACGGCGCCGATGGCACCGGCCCAAGCGTCTATCTGCGCGACCCGGAGGGCAACATCGTCGAACTCAAGGGCCCCTCCGACACCACGAAATGAACCCCGTCTAGTATTTCCCGCACCAGGCCGCCCATGCCAGGCGGAGCACCGGGGCGGCCGGGGCGGCCGGGATCGCGAAAGGATCGTGGCCGGCCTTGCGAATGGCCGCGATATGTCTGTCGGCGAGGCTGGCCAGCAGCAGCCCGCGCCGCGCCGCGCTCGGGACGTCAGCCGACACCGACCTCGCCTCAGCCAGGAGCGCCGTGGCGCGGCCAACCATATGCTCGATCGCCCGGTTGAGGCCGGCCGACGGCTTGAGGTCGAACAGACGCCGACGTTCGACCTCATATTCGCTCAGAAGATCTTCGGGGATGTAGATGCGCTGAGTCTGGGCGTGGAAGCCGACCGCGCGAGCCAGCCCGATGATCGCCCAGGCCGTGCCGACCTGACGCGCGGCGGCGATAGATGTAGCGTCGGAATCGGTGAGAGTCTGCATGACCAGTGCGGATAATTCTCCCGAGGTCTCGGCTGCGTAACGTTCGAGAGCCTGGAGATCACTGGGGGGGCCATCATCGAGATCCGCCTCGCGGGCATCAATCAGCGCCTCCAGTCGGTCCCGGGGCAGATCATATCGTCGAATAGCTGCGCCCAGGGACTCCACGACCGGGTGTTCGCGCGGAGTTCCGGCAAACAGGCCGTCGATTGTCTCGCGCCACCATTGTAGTCGAATTTGCCCCAGCAAGGGCTCGCTGACAATTTCACGGGTGCGCGCGATCTCAAGGTTGAAGGCATAGAGTGCCAGGGCCGCCGGACGCGGCTCGGCGGGCAGAAACAGCGCCGTCAGGTAGCGGTCATGGTCCAGCCGGCGGACCTCATCCAGACAATATTGTTCGCTCGTCGTGAGGCTCATGGGGCCCTCACCCGCGGTATTCGGGTGCTTCGTGTCTCGCGTAGGATCAGCGCGATGAATTTGCTATAGTCCGATTCGGGTTCTTGCATGAGGGGGATACTATGAAAAACCCATTGGAATCACTGCATATGACTGTCGTGCTGGGGGTCGTGCTGACCGTCATCATGGTGCTCGTTGCACAAGCGATCGCCGGTTAGGCGCGGAAGGGAGATAAGAAAATGGTATTTGATCCTTTCTGGTTACATCTAATCCGTGTGCTGCACGTTATCAGCGGCGTCATGTGGATTGGTCTTCTTTGGTACCTGAACTTTGTCCAGGTGCCGACAATGCCGAAAATTCCCGACGAAATGAAACCGGCCATCGGTAAGCATATTGCTCCGGCTGTCCTATTCTGGTTTCGCTGGGGTGCGGCATCGACAGTTCTGTTTGGCCTCATCCTCGCCTGGATGCAGGGCACATTGGGCAGCTGGCTCGCCATCGGTCTGACCGACGGCAGCTTCGTCAGCGCGATGATCGGAATTGCGATGTGGTTCGGTCTCATCATGGCCTTCAATGTCTGGTTCGTGATCTGGCCAAATCAGAAAATCGCACTGGGCATCGTGGACGCACCGGCCGAAGCCAAGCCGAAGTCGGCGCGACGGGCGATGCTGTTCTCGCGCACCAACACCCTGCTTTCGATTCCCATGCTCTACGGCATGATTGCGGCGCAAAACTCGCCGTTCTGATCACGTGAAAGCAGTGCATGTTTACGGGGCCCTTCGGGGCCCCGTTTTCGTTGGGCCATTCCCAAAAAATCGTCATGCGCGGACTTGATCCGCGCATCTCGTTCGAAACTCCCGATGAGATACCCGGATCAAGTCCGGGTATGACGGGTAAGTAATACTCTGGGGTGACGAGAACCCGGCCTACGGAAGCACGATCAAAGCCGCAGCGACCCGTCGATCTTCGGACAACAGCAGGTTGAATGTCCGTGCCGCAGCCCCGGTATCCATGGGCTCTATCACGATCCCCGCCGCGCGCAGCGGCGCCCGCAAGGCCTGGTTCACGAGCTGCATGCGTGGCCCGCAGCCCAGCAGCAGCAACTCGATGCCCTCGGCGGCCCGGGATTCGGCCAGCACCGGCGCCAATGCATCGTCATCGATATCCGAGAAGTTCCCGACAGGCCAGCCTACGGTCCGTTCCGGGAAGACGAGAACGGAACTCTGATAGGAAACCCCGGAGATCTGGAACTTGCCGGCACCATACCGTTCGACGACCTGATAGATGCCGGGTGTCGTGTCCGTCGGCATTCTACTTGTCTGTCGGCGCGTCTTCCGCAGACGCGTCCTGCTCTGCCTGTTCGCTTTCATCGAGACCCGACGTCAGGCTTTCGCGGCTCAAGTTGAGGCCGAGCAGGACAGGCACCGCGATGAACACGGAAGAATATGTACCGATGATCACGCCCCAGATCATCGCGTAGGCGAAGTCGCGAATGATCGTGCCCCCGAATATCGCCAGTGCGACCAGGGCGATCAATGTCGTGACACTCGTCATGAAGGTGCGCGACAGGGTCCGGTTGACCGCCAGGTTCAGCACCGACGACATGTCCAGCTTCTTGTAGCGGCGCAACTCTTCGCGTACCCGGTCATAGATCACGACGGTATCGTTGATCGAATAACCGGCGATGGTCAGGATCGCGGCCACGGTCGCCAGGTTGAACTCGAGCTGGGTGAACGCGAACAGGCCGATCGTGGTGATCACGTCATGGGTCAACGCGACCACGGCCCCCACCCCGAACTGCCATTCGAAGCGGAACCAGATGTAGATCAGGATCGCGCCGATCGCGAGGACGACGGCCCAGATCGCCGAACTGATCAGTTCGGCACCGACCGTCGGCCCGACGAATTCCGTGCGCCGGTACTCGGCGACCTGGTCACCGAGTGCTGTCTTGAGGATGTCGATTGCCGCAACCTGTTCGGATTCCTCGCCGTCCTGCTGTTGGATGCGGATCAGCACATCGTCGGCGGCACCGAACTCCTGAACCTGCACTTCGCCGAGGTCGAGGCCGCTGACCGTGTCGCGCAATTGGGCAACGTTGGCGGGCCCTTCGGTCTTGATTTCGATCAGAATGCCACCCCGGAAATCGATCCCGAAATTCAGACCCTGCACCAGAAAAGCGCCGATCGACAAAATGACCAGCAGGGCCGACAACGGATACGCCAGCTTGCGCCGGCCGACGAAGTCGAAATTGGTATTTGCGGGGACGATGCTTAGACGCACAATAGTTCCCCTAGATCGGCAGGGTCTGGGGCCGCCGGCGGCGAAGCCAGACGACGATGAAAAGGCGGGTCAGCATCAGGGCCGTGAACATGGACGTGATGATCCCGATGGACAATGTCACCGCGAAGCCCTTGATCGGCCCGGTACCAAACTGAAACAACAGGATGGCGGCAATCAGGGTCGTCAGGTTCGAATCGATGATCGTCGTCAGGGCGCGACGGTAGCCGGCATCGATCGCCGAGATCGGTGTTCGACCGTTTCGCACCTCTTCCTTGATCCGTTCAAGAATCAGAACATTCGCATCGACCGCCATGCCGATCGTCAGCACGATCCCCGCGATACCCGGAAGCGTGAGTGTCGCCTGCAGGACCGAGAGTAACGCCACGATCAGCGCGAGGTTGAACAGCAGCGCGATGGCGGCCATCAGGCCGAATAGCCCGTAACTAACAATGATGAAGACCACCACGGCGACGAGCCCGATGATGCTGGCAATCTTGCCGGCTTCGATTGAATCCGCACCCAGGCCCGGGCCGACGGTGCGTTCCTCAAGCACCGTGAGCGGAGCCGGCAGCGCGCCGGCGCGAAGTACGAGCGAGAGGTCGTTGACTTCCTGCGTCGTGAAGCGGCCGGTGATGATGCCGCTGCCGCCGATGATTGCGGTTTGAATGCGCGGGGCGCTGACAACCTCGCGATCAAGAACGATCGCCAGGCGTCGACCGACATTCTCGGATGTCAGTTCGCCGAAGCGCCGCCCACCTGCGGCGTCAAATCGGAAGGATACGATGGGTTGCCCATCCTGGAAGGTCGGTTGTGCATCGACCAGGCGTTCGCCCCCGACTTCGACGGTCCGCCGGACCACGTAGGGAATTCGGCCTTCCTTTTCAGGACTGAATAGCAGCATGGAGCCGGCCGGCAGGTTGCCGCCCTCGGCTTCCTGGATGGACACGGTCTCGTCCAGCATATGGAAAGCGAGTTTCGCGGTCTGGCCGAGCAGACGCTTGATCCGCTCCGGGTCCTTGATGCCCGGCAACTGCACAAGAATACGATCCCGGCCCTGCTGCTGGATAACGGGTTCCGCGACACCCGTCTCATCGACGCGCCGGCGCACAATCTCGATGGACTGCTCGACCGCGCTCTGGCGTCGGGCCGCCTCGGCATCCTCCGACATCGCAAGGCGGAAATTCACATCATCCCTAATCTCGAGATCGAACCCGTCTTCGAGATTGCGCAGCCGGTCACGCGCCGTTTCGCTGTCGGCGGCATCACGCAGCGTCAGGACAACCGCCTTGCCTTCGACACGCAGGCCCGAATACCCGATGCGTGACCCGCGTTGGCGCAGCTCACGACGGACGGACGATTCAACCGATTCGAGAGTTTCCCGAATGGCCGTATCGACGCCCACCGACAGCAGCAATGACGAGCCGCCCTGGAGATCGAGGCCCAGGTTCATGCGTTTGGACGGCAGGACCCCCGACGCCTCAACCGTCTCATCCGCCTGCGGAAAGAAGTTCGGCGAGGCGTAGATGAGGCCGAGCAACGCGATCACGACAGTCGTGACAATCGCCCAACGGGGATAATTGACCATCCAGGCGGGTCCTTTTCGTTAGATGGCTGGCAGCGGGTTACTTGCGGCCGCCGAAGAGGCCGCCGAGAAGACCGCCACCGGACTTTTGGTCATTCGCAGCGGGACCCACGACCGTCGGGCCGCCCTTGCCCGGTGTCTTTCCACCGCCGGTGTTCGGCGATGAAGTGAAGACATCGGAGATGGTGCCGCGAAGGATTTCCACCTTCACACCGTCCGCGATCTCAACGGTGACCTCGTCGGTTTCGTCCTTCACCTTGGTCACGGTGCCGATGATGCCACCGCCGGTCAGCACGCGGTCGCCGCGTTTGACCTGGCCGAGCATGGCCCGGTGTTGTTTCATTTTCTTTTGCTGCGGACGGATGAGCAGAAAATAGAAAACCACGAATATCAGGATGATGGGCAGGAACGATGTGAACGCATCGCCACCACCAAGCCCCTGTGCATAGGCCGGCGTAATGAACATGTCCCCTCCAGGGCGCTTATCTCGAAGTCGCCGGATGATAGCGACGCGGGCCCGAATTGCAATGAACGCTTGCAGCAAAATGCAATGAAATCACGGCACAATGACGGTTCGCACCGGCGAAACCCAAAAACTGATCGCCGTTGACCAGCACAGTGCTGCGGCTTAGTTTCCGCCCGCTTTTCGTGCCCACCGGTCCGGGCCCAGAATGATGGAACGAATTCCCATGGAAGATCAGGATTTAGGCCCGCTGCTGAAACGCATCGCCGATGCGCTCGATCGTATCGCTCCGGTCCCGGAGACAACGACCGATCTGTCCGTTGCCGACGCCTATGTCTGGCATGCCGACGGCCCTGATGCCGGGCATCTGGAGCCGGTCCCGGCCGTCAACCGGGTCCCCCTGGGCCTTCTGAAGGGTATCGACGGCCAGGCCGACATTCTGATTGAAAACACCCGGCGCTTCGCAAACGGCCTGCCGGCCAACAACGCGTTGCTGTGGGGCGCCCGTGGCACCGGCAAATCAAGTCTGGTAAAGGCGGCCCACGCCGAAATCAACGCCGAGGCCGAAAACGGCCTGCTGCTGGTGGAAATACATCGCGAGGACATCCAGTCCCTGCCCGCGCTTCTGACGACGTTGCGCGGCAGTGGCCGCCAGGCGATTTTGTTTTGCGATGATCTGAGCTTCGACAACTCCGACAGCAGCTACAAGTCGCTCAAGGCCGTGCTCGAGGGCGGCATCGAAGGCCGGCCGGAGAATGTCGTCTTCTATGCGACATCCAACCGGCGCCATCTCCTGCCGCGCGACATGATGGAAAACGAACGGTCGACCGCCATCAACCCGTCCGAAGCCGTGGAAGAGAAAGTCTCGCTGTCAGACCGTTTCGGTCTCTGGCTCGGCTTTCACAACGTCAATCAGGATACGTTCTTCGCGATGGTGCAGGCCTATTGCGACTACTTCGATCTCGGCATTGCCCCAGAACAGCTGCGGGCCGAAGCCAAGGAATGGTCGGTCACACGCGGCTCGCGCTCGGGCCGTGTCGCCTGGCAATATATCCAGGACCTGGCCGGACGGCTTGGCAAGCCGATCGACCTGCGCGACTAATCGTTCCTACCCGGGCAGGAACTGCGCGGGATCCACGGCTTTTGTGCCGCGCCGGACCTCGAAGTGTAGTTGCGGACTGTCCACACCGCCGGTGGTGCCGACCTTGGCGACGACCTGCCCGCGGGTGACGATATCGCCACGCTCCACCAGCAATGAATCGGCATGGGCATAGGCAGTGATCAGCCCCCCGTCATGCTTGATCAGCAACAGGTTACCAAAGCCGCGGATTTCCTTGCCCGCATAGGCGACGACGCCATTCTCGGCGGCCCGCACCGGGGCCCCCCGTGGCGCGGCGATATTGACGCCGTCATTATGTTGCCCGCCGGCTTTTGAGCCGAATGACGAGACCACCCGGCCCTCGACGGGCCAAACGAAACCGTTGCCGGCGCGCGCGGGTGGGCGCGGTACGGACACGACCTGTCGCGGAGTCGCGGGTTTTGCCGTCGGACCCGCGGGCGGCTCGGTCGACGGAGTCGTGGCCGTATTGCTTCCTTCCGAGGTCCGGGCTGGCGGATTGGATGTGCTGGCGACCTGGGCTCCCGGGCCGGCATCAGCGGGCAACTGCAGGCGCTGGCCGACATGTATCGTGTAGGGCGACGGGATGTTGTTGAGCCGGACAAGGGTCGGCATATCGACGCCGAAACGGCGTGAGATGGCGTAGACGGAATCGCCGCGCTGTACGGTGTAATTCCGGCTTTGCGGAAGCTGAAGCGCCTGTCCGGGCACCAGCAGATAGGGCGGGCGCAGTTGATTCCAGTCGATCAGGGACCGTGTCGAAACCCCGTTGCGCTGGGCCACGCCGTAAACCGTGTCGCCCCGCTCTACGACATACGCACCGGCCGGCGCTGACGCGCGGTTGTCGTTCTGGTAGCTCCGGTCGATCACTTCTGCTCGGCCGCCGGGGCCCGCGCATGCGGCCAGCAGGCCCGCCGCGAGGACGAGCCCCGTGAGCGAACCCAATCGTATGCGGCGGGGAGCAATCATCGCCATGGTCAGGCTTTCGCGGCCTCGGCGACCCCCGGCAACAGGGGCACGAACCGTACCTCCATCAGCGCTTCACTTTCGACCGCGGTCTCTGTGCGGCGATACCGGACGAGTTGCTGGATCCGGCTTTGCCCGCCGACCGGCATGATCATGATGCCGCCGATCTTAAGCTGATCGAGGAGTTGCTGCGGCGGCGCATCGCCCGCCGCCGTGACGCTGATCCGGTCAAACGGTGCCTGTTCCGGCCAACCCTTCATGCCATCTCCTGCCATGGTTACCACGTTGCTCAGGCCGAGCGTTTCGAACCGTGCCTGCGCGTCGGCCAGGAGAGGCCTGTGACGCTCGATCGTGTACACCCGGCGACACAAATGGGACAAAATTGCGGCGTGGTAGCCCGAGCCTGTGCCGACCTCGAGCAGCTTTTCGCGGCCCCCGAGCTCCAATCCCTGGATCATCGTCGCGACAACGAGGGGCTGGCTCAGGGTCTGGCCGTAACCGATCGGCAGCGCCGTGTCCTCATAGGCGCGGTCCTGAAAGGTTTCGGGCACGAACAATTCACGCGGCACCTTCTCAATCGCGGACAGGGCCTTCGTGTCGGTAATACCGGCGCTGCGAAGCGCGAGAATGAGGCGCGCACGATGCGCGGGCGTGCTCATCGCTTGCGGTATCCCTTGAACGCCTCGGCGAGCGGTTTCATGGCGCGCTTGTTGGTGAAGTTCAGATCGACCGGCGTGACGGAGATACGTTTCGCCTCAACGGCCGCGAGATCGGTCCCCTTCTTGCCTTTCGCGTGGGTCGGCAATGCGCCCACCCAGAAGTAGCGTCCGCCGCGCGGATGGCGGCTCTCGACCAGGGAATCTCCCATCGGGCGGGTTCCCTGTTCGGTGACTTCAACGCCGGCGACATCCTCGGGCAGGCAATCGGGGAAGTTGATGTTGATGAAGGTACGCTCGGGCCAGCCCGTACTTAACAACTTGCGGATGACGCCCGGGCCATGCTGCTCCGCCGTCGACCAGTGGGTGTTGCTGCGATCAAAATCGGTCTGCTGGCTGAGGGCAATCGCCGGCACGCCGAGGATCGTCGCCTCCATGGCCGCCGCGCAGGTGCCGGAATAGGTGATGAACTCGCCCATGTTGCTGCCCCGATTGATCCCCGACAGCACGAGGTCGGGTTTGCGGTCCTTCAGGGCCTGATGAATGCCCACCAGCACGCTGTCTGTCGGCGTCCCCTCAACGGCAAAGCGCCGTGTCCCAAGGCGTCGCAGCCAGAGCGGGTATCGCAGCGTCAGCGAATGTCCGGCGCCGCTTTGCTCGTTGAGCGGTGCGCAAACCCAGACGTCGTCCGTGAGTTCACGGGCAATGCGGTGCAGCACCTTGATGCCCGGCGCGCGGACCCCGTCATCATTTGAAATCAGGATACGAAGCTTGTCGGTACGTTTTGGAAACTCAAACATCGGCGCGGATCACTTCGAGCCCGGCCATGTACGGGCGGAGCGCTTCCGGCACCGTGACCGAGCCATCCTCGTTCTGGAAATTTTCAAGGATGGCGATGAGCGCACGCCCGATTGCGACACCCGAACCGTTGAGGGTATGGACATGCTCCGGCCCCTGCCCCTCGCCGGCCGGCCGGTAGCGCGCATTCATCCGACGCGCCTGGAAGGCCCGTGTGTTGGAACAGCTCGAAATTTCACGATAGGTCGCCTGCCCCGGCATCCAGACTTCGATGTCGTGGGTCTTGGCGGCGCCGAAGCCCGTGTCGCCGCTGCACAAAACAACGAGCCTATACGGCAGGCCGAGACGTTTCAGGACTTCCTCGGCACAGCCGGTCATCCGCTCGAGTTCGGCGTCCGATTCATCCGGCGCCACGACAGACACCAGCTCAACCTTGTAGAACTGATGCTGGCGCAGCATCCCGCGGGTGTCGCGCCCGGCGGCGCCAGCCTCGGCCCGGAAGCAGGACGTGTGCGCCGTCACGCGAAACGGCAACTCGCCGGCGTCCAGTATCTTTCCCGCCACCATGTTGGTGAGCGGGACCTCGGCCGTCGGAATCAGCCAGCGACCGTCCTCAGTCCGGAACAGATCATCGGCAAACTTTGGCAGCTGGCCGGTGCCGAACAACACATCGTCGCGCACCAGCAGCGGCGGGCTGATTTCCGTGTAGCCATACTCGTCGGTGTGAATATCCAGCATGAAATCCGCCAGGGCGCGTTCCATGCGGGCGAGCGCGCCCTTCAGGATCACGAAGCGCGATCCGGAGATCTCCGCCGCCGTCTCGAAATCCATCAGGCCCAGCGCCTCGCCGATTTCGAAATGTTCCTTCGGCATGAACCCCAATACCGGCACCTCGCCAACGACGCGCACTTCGCGGTTGTCAGCTTCGTCCGCACCATCGGGAACATCGTCGTCCAGGACGTTGGGAATTCCCGAAAGCAACTCGTTCAGTGCTTCGGCGGCCTGCTTTTCCTCTGCCTCGACAGCCTCCATCTGGCCCTTGATCGCGCCGACCTCGGTCTTGAGCTGTTCGGCCTCGTCCTTGCGGCCCTCCTGCATGGCCGCGCCGATCTGTTTTGAGGCCGCGTTGCGCTGCTCCTGCATTTCCTGCAGACGCGTTTGTGCCCCGCGCCGTTGTGCGTCGAGACCGAGCACCTGTTCCGACAAGGGCTGATCGCCGCGCCGAACGAGGCTGCGATCAAACGCATCGGGATGCTCACGAATCCATCTGAGGTCGAACATGGGAAATCCGCCGAACTAAAGGTCGCGCACTTATAGGGACTCCGGACGAATCGCGTCCAGTTTTGCCGACTTACGCGTCTGCCTCGTTCTCCGCAGCTTCTCGGTCTTTCCGTCGTCCAATCAGGATCGCGCAGTAGATCGAGATTTCGTAAAGCACGATGATCGGAATCGCCAGCGCCAGCTGACTGAGCGGGTCCGGCGGTGTCAGCACCGCGGCGGCGACAAATGCGATGACGATGGCGTAGCGGCGTTTCTGCTTGAGCCCGTCCGCGGTGACGATCCCGACCTTGGCCAGAAGTGACAGGACAACCGGCAACTCGAAGCTGATCCCGAACGCGAAGATCAGGCGCATCACCAGAGACAGGTATTCATTGACCTTGGGCTCCAGCTCGATCGGCAGCCCGCCCGAACCGGCAGCCAGTTGCTCGAAGCCGGTGAAGAACTGCCAGGCGACCGGCATCACGATGTAATAGACGAAGGCGCCGCCGCCGAAGAACAGGAACGGGGTCGCGATCAGGAAAGGCAGGAATGCGCCCTTCTCGTTCTTATAGAGACCCGGGGCGACGAACATGTAGATCTGCACCGCGAAGATCGGGAACGACAGGAAGGCAGCCGAGAAAAACGCGACCTTGATGTTGGTGAAAAACTTCTCGTGCAGGGCGGTATAGATCAATCGCCGGTCGCCACCATGCCATACCGACGCCAGCGGCTCGACGAGGAAGTTGAAGAAGGTGTTGGAAAAATAGAAGCAGATAAGAAAGACGACAACGAACGCGATCGCGGCATACATCAACCGGCGTCGCAGTTCGGTGAGATGTTCGATCAGCGACATCTTCTTGTCGTCGGGTGCGCCGTCGGGAATCTCTTCGGCCACCGGGTCTTGCGTGTCGGACGTCATGCAGGACCGCCGGTCTTGACGTGTTTCGTCTCCTCGCCCGACGTCACATCAGGCGTTGCCTCCTGGGGCACTGTTTCTGTTTTCGGCGTGTCGGTTTTGGGCGTGTCCTCGTCGCGCGATGGTGATGTGTCGAACGGGCCGGCGGCATCGCCATGCGGCGTCCCACCGTCGTCGGGCGGGGGGTCGGTGGCATTGGAATCGAGAATTTTGTTGCCGGAAGGCAGGCTGGGGTCATCGTCCAGACCGAGCAGATCCTTATCCGATTCCGCGATACTTTTCAGCGCTTCGCCGGGATCGTAGAAATCGATGTCATCGATCTGGCGTTTCACGTCGTCGAGACCGGATTCACGCGCGATATCGTCGAGGCCGCTTTGAAACTCACGGGCCGCCATACGCATTTTGCGCACGATCGACATGACCGTGCGTATCGCATTCGGCAGCTCTTTGGGGCCGATCACTATCAGGGCGACGACCATCACCAGCATCAGCTCTGGCCAACCGATATCAAACATGATCGCGGGGTCCGTTCCGGGCCAAACTTACGTCAGGCCTTCGAATACGCGACGAACTAGCTCTTGGCCTTTTCGTCTTCGCGCACAGCCGTTGTGGCCGTGGTTGACGTGGTGTCTTCCTCGAGCTTGCTCGATTCAGCATTCGCACCCTCGTCCTTCATGTTGCTTTTGAAGGACTTAATGCCTTTGGCGACGTCGCCCATCAGGCTGGGAATCTTGCCGCGTCCGCCAAACAGGACCAGCACAACCACAAGGACAATGAGCCAATGCCAGATTGAAAACGTGCCCATGTACAAGCGCTCCAGTGTGTGGTTTCGGTTCCCGAACGACCGGGACCGATCGGCGGGACTATCGCAGAAAGGAATTCCCCCCGCAATGGCCGGTCACGGGCATTTGTCGCCTACAGCATTGGGTTCGCAGCGTTATTTGGCCTCAGCGGCGGCATGATCAGGCATCGCAAAAACGTAGGTCTGCGCGTCATCGCGGGTCACCGTCACGGCGGCCCCCGTGTCTGGCAGCATTCGGCCCGTCATGTGGACGCGCACCGTCGATGCAGCAGCATCTTCCAGTCGGACATCGATCAGGCTGCTGCGGCCCAGAAAACGCGCCGCAATGACGGATCCCGTGACGCCAGCGGCGGTATCTGCCGTGCCGCCCGGCGCGACACTCAAGGCCTCCGGGCGGATCAGGACTTCGACAGTCTGACCCTCGGCATGTCCGTTCGTCGGCACCGGCCCGAGCGGAATCGAGACCTGACCCTTCTCAACCCGCCCCGCAAAATGGTTCACATCGCCAAAGAAAGACGCGACGAAGGCGTTCGCCGGCTCGAGATATATCTCGTCGGGCGTCCCGACCTGGCGCAGTTTGCCCTGATCCATAACGGCGATCCGATCCGCGAGATACATGGCCTCTTCGGGATCATGGGTGACCATCAACGTCGCGATGCCCGCATCACGCAGAATTTCCGCAGCCTGGTCGCGGACCAGATGCCGCAACGACGTGTCGAGCCCAGAAAACGGCTCATCGAGCAGGACGATGCGGGGGCGCGGCGCGAGGGCACGCGCGAGTGCCACTCGTTGTTGCTGGCCACCGGACAATTGGTGCGGGTAGATCGAGGCGTAACCGGACATCCCTGTTCGCTCAAGCGCATGCGCGACCTGTTCGTCGCGTTCCGCCGATGAGAGGTGCTTCAGGCCGAAGGCGATGTTGCCACGCACCGTGAGGTGGGGAAACAGCGCATAATCCTGGAATACAAGGCCGACATTCCTGTCTTCCGGCGGCACCGACATGCGCCTGTCCGCCATGACCTCCCCGCCGATCAAAACACGCCCCTGCTGGAGCGGCTCCAGCCCGGCGGCCACGCGCAGCAACGTGGTCTTGCCGCAGCCTGAGGGGCCAACCAGACACACCAGCTCGCCCGCACCAACCGTCAGGCCGACGTCATCGACCGCGATCGTGGCGTCGAACCGGTGGGTTACATGCTCAAGGGCCAGGTCGTTGAGTGCGCGCGCCATATTCCAACTTCGAGGGTCCGCTTCTGGTGTCGGCCCGATCGGCCGGTCTCGCTAAAGCGGGTGGACCCTATTGAAAACGGTTCTCAGTCGCAACCGAGAGGCTCCGCCTCTCCCGATCAGGTGCCGGTCTCGTCTTCACGGACATTTTTCTCTTCGGCTGCGACTTCGTCATCGACTTCAGTTTCGATGTCGGCCTCATCCTCGATGCCAATTTCACCGTCGAACCGTCCTTCTTGCGCGTCCGCGAAATCCCCTGCGACTGCTTCTGCGACCTCCCCTTCGTTCAGGTCGTCGATCTCAAGGGGATCATCCATCTCGGTTGCGGCTTCGTCCTGGCCGGTCATGGAACCGAACGGAAGTTCGTCGTTGTGCGCCGACGTCGCGTAAATACTGACGGCGGGGCGGGAATCGATCAGACCGGCGGCCTTCAGTTCCTGGATACCCGGCAGCTCTTTCAGGCTTTCGAGCCCGAAATGGGACAGGAAGGTCTCGGTCGTGACCCAGGTCAGCGGCTGGCCCGGGGAACTCCGGCGGCGCCCGGGTTTGATCCAGTTCGCCTCGAACAGCGCGTCCATGGTGCCCTTGCTCAGACTCACACCACGAATTTCCTCGATCTCCGGCCGTGTCACCGGCTGGTGATAAGCGACCACCGCAAGCGTTTCATGCGCGGCGCGTGACAAACGCCGTTGGGACTCGCGTTCGACCTTGAGCTTGTCGGCCAGATCCGGCGCGGTGCGAAGGACCCACTTGCCGGCAACACTGATCAGGTTGACGCCCCGCCCGGCATAGAGCCGGCGCAGCTCGTCGAGAAGCGCGGGAATATCGGTGTCCGGCGGCAGCTGGGCCGCGATCGAGGCCTCGTCGAGCGGTTCGACGGCGGCGAAGAGAACCGCTTCGGCCAGGCGCAGCAACTCGGTGTGCGCGTCCGGTTCCAGTTCAGGATTGATCGTCAAGGCTATTGCCCTCTTCATTCGCTGGGGTGGGAAGGTCTTCATCGGGCCGACGCCGGAAAAAAATCGGGCCGAAACGGCTGTCCTGGCGGATTTGGGCATGTCCGTCGCGCACCATTTCCAGGCTGGCGGCAAAGGTTGCCGCGATGGCGGCCCGCTTCGGCAATCCCTCGTGCAGGCCTTCGGGTAAAAAGCTCAGCAGCGTGGCCCATTCCGGTGTGTTGCCCAGCACGCGGCGCAAGCGGCCAAGGGCGTCGTCCATGGAAAACAGCTCAAACTGCTGGATCGTCAGCGTTTCGGCCTTGCCACGCCGGGTGATGGCGCCATAGGCATCGAGCATCTCGAACAGGGACGCCTCATATACCGGGTGCGTGACCACGCGGATGCCCTCCGGCGCGCCGCGGTCGAACACATCGCGGCCCAGCAGCGGTCGGGCGAAAAGGATTTCGGCGGCGTTACGCATCGCCGCGATCCGCTGCAGCTGGAACTGCAACGCGGCGGCCATCTCGGCGGCGGTCGGTTCGTCCTCGTCGACATCCTCGGTGGGCAGCAGAAGCTTGGACTTGAGATAAGCTAGCCAGGCCGCCATGACGAGATAATCAGCCGCGATTTCCAGCCGAAGCTTCCGGGCCGAATGAATGAATTCGAGATACTGCTCGGCGAGCGCCAGGATCGAGATCTTTGTCAGATCGACCTTCTGGTCCCGCGCCAGCGTAAGCAGCAGATCCAACGGCCCTTCGAAACCCTCAAGATTGAGGACAAGCGAATAGTCGGACGCATCGTCGTCCTGAAGGGCCCGCGCGGCCTGGTGATCCGGGACCGGTGGTTCGAAATTTTCACCGGTTTCGCTGGATTCGATGGTTTCGCTCATATCAGGCCAACGCCATGCAGTAAGACCCCACGCAGGAACTCAAGCGGTCCGAGAACGAGCCAACGGAAGATGTTGAGGTCGATCCCGAGCTGCCGTCCCAGTATCGGCAGGATAAAGATCAGCCCGATCAGAATAAACAAACCGTAGCGCTCCAGCCGCGCGAGCTGGATGGCCAGCGGCCGCGGCAGGATGCCGACGGCAACCCGCCCCCCATCCAGTGGCGGCAGAGGCATCATATTAAAAATCGCCAGCAATAGATTGATATTGATGGAATTAATAAGGTTTCGACCGAGCCATTCACCGAATGTGGGGCCCATCAATGGCAGCAGATGCAGGGCCAATGCAGAGGCGATTGCGAGCCCGATATTGATCGCCGGACCGGCGGCTGCAACCATCACCATGTCCCGTCGCGGGTGGCCGAGTCGGCCAAAATTGACCGGAACCGGCTTTGCCCAACCGAAAAGGATGCCGCCGGCAGAGATCAGAATCGCCGGCAGGATGATGGTTCCGAAGAGGTCGATATGGGCCAGCGGGTTGAACGTCACCCGGCCCAAACGATAGGCGGTATCGTCGCCGAGTTTCCATGCCGCCCAACCGTGTGCGGCTTCGTGCAGGGTGATCGCGAGCAAAACAGGGATCACCCAGATGGACGCCAGGAACAGAATATCGTCGATGTTCACGCGGGTCAGGTCCTGTTCTCGAACTGCGCGGCCAGGGTCTCGGCGAGTTCCCGAACATCCGCACCTTCAGGCTTTTGACGCGCGGCCCGTGCACGAGTCCAGCGGCGATCAGCCGATTGTGACAAGTGGCCAACCGCCCCGGCCACCTCGACCATCTCTGAAAGCACACCCGTACAATGCAGAACGGCGTCGCACCCGGCGCTCAGTGCCGCCGCGGCGCGGAACGCCGGCGTCCCGTCCAGCGCTTCCATCGCAATGTCGTCGGTGAACAAAAATCCATCGAAACCGACTTCGCCGCGTACCAGCGTCTCGATGACCGCGGCCGAAACGGTACCGGGCCGGTCGGGATCGACCGCCGAATACACCACATGTGCCGACATCCCGAGCGGCAGATGGTTCAGCGGCCTGAAGGCCGCGAAATCATGACGGCGCAGCGTCGCGAGGTCGGCATCGACCCGCGGCAACTCCTTGTGGCTGTCGACGCCGCCGCGGCCATGGCCCGGCAGGTGCTTGATCACCGGCAGGCAGCCTTCGCGAATGAGCCCCCGCGCCATGGCCCCGCCCAGCAACGCGATGGTATCGGGATCGGCGGCATAGGCACGGGTGCCGATCGCATCAGTGGTTTCCGGCAGTCCGAGATCCAGGACCGGCGCACAATCAACATCGATGCCGAGATCGGACAGCATTGCGCCAAACATCCGCCCGACAGTCTCGGCAGCCGCAACACCCAACGCCGAATCACGGTCGTGGAGGTCGGCGATATCACGGGCGGCCGGCGCGAAGGGCCAGTCCGGCGGTCGCAATCGCATGACCCGCCCGCCTTCCTGATCAATCAGGACCGGCGCATCGCCACGACCCACCGCCTCACGTAATTCTGCGGTCAGTCGGCGAATGCTTGCCGCATCGGCACAATTCCGCCCAAACAGAATAAATCCGAGCGGGTCGGCATCGCGCAGAAACGCACGTTCATCGGCTGTCAGGCTGGTTCCGGAGACGCCGAAAACAACCGCATTGGGCGTTGTCATGGGCGAAGACGCCGTTCAGGGCGCAACGATGAGGCAATCCTGATTTCGGCTCTTCAGCTTGCCACACAGGCCGCTGGCGGCAGCCCGATCGGTCAAGGGCCCCGCCTGAATACGGTAGAAGGTCCCGCGTTCGAGCTTCACGGACTGCACATTGAGAGCGAGCGGTCCCAGAAGGTCGGTATTCTGCTTCTTGAGACGGTCCCATTCCGAAAGCGCCAGCGCGCGGCTTGAGACCGATGCCAGCTGAATGCGCCAGGCATTCGCGGCGGTGGCGGCCGGGGGCTTCGCTGCAGCAGCTGGCGCCGGCGCAGCTGTCGGTGCTGGCGGTTTCGCCGCGGCGACGGGCGGCGGCGGTGCCGTCACGACCGGTGCCGGAGGACTCGGCGGCGGTGGTGCAACTGTTGTGACAGGTGCCGTCGCCGGTTCAGCGGCCGCTGATGCATTCGGGGTTTCTGACGGCTTTTCTGCCGGCATCTCCGTTGCGGGCGTCGGCGCCTCGACTGGAAGCGTAGTGGCCACCGGAGACGGCGCGCGTTCGGCCGGTTCCTCGGGTGGCGGCAGCAACCGCTCGACAGGTTCGTCGATCTGGCCCGGCGCGAGACGTCCGAACACGAGTTTGTCCTGATCGGGAATGTTGAGCCCGCCCCGGTCCTCGGGTTCGCGCTTGATCGGGTCTTCGCTGGCCGTGATGACTGGTGCCACCTCTTCGGCGCCCGACCGGATACCCTGCTGGTAGGCAAACCAGACAACACCCGCGAGCGCGACCACGCCGATGACAATGGCTCCCACGGCGAAGATTTTCGCGAGCGGTCCCATGCCTCGCCGGGGTTCAACGTAAATATCGCCCGGGCCGATAATCTCTGGATCGCTCATTGAATCCTCATTCGCGCAGTTCGTCGACCGGGGTCACCCCCATGACAGAAAGTCCCGACGCCACGACCGCCCGAACAGCAAGAACCAGCGCCATGCGGGCTCGCGTCACATCCACATCGTCGGCGACGACAAACCGCAAACCCGGCTCTCCGCGGGCCTTCCCGCAGATCCAAGCCCAAGCCGCGGCAAGGTCATAAAGGTAAAACGCCAAACGATGTGGCTCATGGGCCTCGGCCGCGCCTTCCACGGTGCGGGGCCATGCCGCCAACAGCCTGATCAACGCAAGCTCGTCTGAGTCGGTCAAGCGTGTCAGGTCGGCGTTCTGCAGCGCTTCAATGCCGAAATCCGCATCCGGAAACGCCTCGGCAGCCATCCGCGCCACGGAATGGGTGCGGGCGTGAGCGTATTGGACGTAGAACACCGGATTGTCGCGGCTTTGCTCGCGTACCTTGACCAGGTCGAAGTCCAGCGGCGCGTCGTTCTTTCGGGTGAGCATGATGAAACGGATGACATCCTTGCCCACGGCGTCCGCGAGATCGCGCAGGGTCACGAAATTGCCCGAGCGTTTGGACATTTTCGCCGGCTCGCCGTCTTCGAGCAGCCGCACCATCTGGCAGAGCTTCACATCGATTTCGGCCTCACCGCCGGTCAGCGCCTTTACCCCGGCTCCGACCCGCTTGACGTAACCGCCGTGATCCGCGCCCCAGACGTCGATCAGCGTGGAAAACCCGCGCCGGTATTTGTCCTGGTGATAAGCGAGGTCGCTGGCGAAATAGGTCCAGGAGCCATCTGATTTCTTGAGCGGGCGGTCGGTGTCGTCGCCGAAGTCGCTGGCCCGAAACAGGGTCTGGGGGCGTTCTTCCCAGTCGTCGGGCAGCTTGCCCTTCGGGGGTTCCAGCACGCCCTCATAGATCAGGCCGGCCGCCTCGAGCGTCTGCATCACGGCGTCCACGCCGCCGGCCTCGACAAGCGCGCGCTCGGACGAGAATTCGTCGTGACGGATGTTCAGGACCCCCAGATCATCGCGGATCAGGTCCATCATTGCGGCCACGGAGAACGCCCGGAATTCCGGAAGCCATTCGGCCTCGTCGAGGTCTTGCCATTTTGACCCGTCGCGTTCGGCCAGCGCCTTGCCGACAGGGACCAGATAATCCCCGGGATACAGCCCCTCGGGAATCTCGCCGATGTCATCACCGAGCGCCTCGCGGTAGCGCAGATAGGCCGACCGCGCGAGCACATCCACCTGGGAGCCCGCATCGTTGATGTAATATTCGCGGGTCACCGCAAAGCCCGCCTTCGCGAGCAGCGAGGCCAGCACGTCGCCCACCACCGCGCCGCGCGCATGGCCCACATGCAGCGGGCCTGTCGGGTTGGCCGACACATACTCGACATTGACCGGCCGTCCCTGCCCCATGTCGCTTTCGCCATAGGCCTCGCCGGCCACAAGGATTTCGACCAGCAATTTTTGCCAGAATTCATCGCTCAGGCGCAGATTGATGAAGCCGGGGCCCGCAACATCGACGGATTCCACCGAATCCTGCGCCCGCAGGCGTTCGGCCAGGCTCTCGGCGAGATCACGTGGCTTCAGACCCGCCGGCTTCGCCAGCACCATCGCGGCATTGGTCGCCAGATCGCCGTGGCTTGCGTCGCGCGGCGGATCGACGCTCACCCGCGCGCCGTCAGTCCCCACCGGGAGCGTGCCGTCAGTCACCAGTGACTCAATTTCTGATTCAACGATTACCTTGAAGGCACTGAAAACATTCATTAAATAACTTCCGGGTCAAACAACTTGCGGTGCAGTTCGAGCGCGTAGCGATCGGTCATGCCGGCAATGTAATCGGCGATCATCCGGGCGCGGCCGGCCTCATCCTTGGCCTCGGCCCGTGCGCGCCATTCGGTCGGCAGCAACTCCGGCTCGTGGAACAGCAGTTCGAACATTTGCGCGACCACGCGCCGCGCCTTGGACGTCATGCGGTTTACCCGATGGTGCCGGTACATGTTTTCGTAGAGAAAGGCTTTGACCGCCCGGTCGGATTCATGGATTTCCGGCGAGAACGCGACCACCGCATGATCCAGCGCCCGCACCTCTTGCGGGGAGCCCACATCCGCCTCCGCCAGACGTCGGCGGGTCTCGGTCAGGACGTCGGACACCATGGTGCCGATAATCTGGCTGATGCCCGCATGTATGAGCCGCGGCCGGTCGAGCGCGCCATATTCCTCGGTCACCGCGCGAAACGCGGGTCCTACGAGCGGCACATCGGCGACATCGTCAAGGTCGAACAGCCCAGCCCGCAGCCCGTCGTCGATATCGTGGCTGTTGTAGGCGATATCGTCGGAGATCGCGGCAACCTGGGCCTCCGGGCCGGCATAGGTGTCGAGTTCCAGGTCGTGGTCTGCGACATACTCCTGGATCGCCGCCGGAATCACCGCCGTGCTCTCTCTGGCGCTGTCGGCATGGTGGCCCGTGAGCGGCCCGTTATGCTTGACCACACCCTCCAGGGTCTCCCAGGTCAGGTTGAGCCCGTCGAAGGTCGGATAATGCTCTTCCAGCTTGGTCAGGATGCGCAGCGTCTGGGCGTTGTGGTCGAACCCGCCGAACTGCGCCATGGCGGCATCCAGCGCCTCTTCGCCGGCATGGCCGAACGGCGTGTGGCCGAAGTCGGGGGCGAGCGCCAGCGCCTCGGCCAGATCCTCGTTCAGCCCCAGGGCGCGCGCCACCGTGCGGGCGATCTGCGCGACCTCCAGCGAATGGGTCAGCCTCGTCCGGTAATAATCGCCCTCGTGATAGACGAAGACCTGGGTCTTGTGTTTCAGGCGTCGGAACGCGCTTGAATGGATGATCCGGTCCCGGTCGCGCTGGTAACAGCTGCGATAGCCGCTCTCGGGCTCATCGTGCAGCCGCCCGCGGGTGGCCAGCGGGTCACAGGCATAGGGTGCCAGGACGGCCCCGAATTGTTCGGGTCCGGCGGGCGACAGCCTCAGGTCTGCGGGCGTTGTGGGCATATTCGGCAAACTACGTGTGCGCGCCTTGAATGCAACGGAAAATTGACAAACACCGTGACATGACTAAATACCTGATATCGTAAAGGTGAAATGGCAGACATGAGCGACACGACCATATTGCAGCCCGACTCCGCGCCGAAAGGCGTCGGCCTCAGCGAAAGCGCGATCGCGCAGCTGACGGGATTGTTCGAGGCCGAGGCCCGGGACGGGCTGATGCTGCGCATCGTCGTCAACGGCGGCGGCTGCTCCGGCTTCACCTACGGCTTCGACTTCGACGACACCGTCAAGGACGACGACAAGACCTTCGAGACCGACGGCGTGAAGGTCGTGGTCGACGACGCCTCGCTGGAATTCATCGACGGCAGCATCCTGAACTTCGTCGAATCCCTGGGCGGCAACCACTTCCAACTGGAAAACCCGAACGCCACGTCATCCTGTGGCTGCGGCTCGTCCTTCTCGGTCTACTAGGCCTTCAATTCGCCTTTTCCGAACCGCGCTGTTCGTGAAATACTGCGCCGATGAAACTCGCTCTCACAGTTCTTGTATGCGTTGCGACCACCATGGCCGCCCTGCCCGCAGCGGCAGACGACAATTGCGGTATGCGCGTCTCGGTCGATATTCGCGACGGGCAGACACAGGCATATAGCTTCGGTGTTGCCGCCGACGAGACCACAGCTCTTGCGACACTCGTTCTTCTGCCCGGTGGCGGTGGCGCGGTTAATCTCGACGCGCAGGGCTGCCCGCGCGACCTCACCGGCAACACCCTCACCCGCAATGTTTCCGCGTTCCGCGCCGCCGGGTTCACGACCGCTCTGGTCGACGCGCCTACTGATCACCAGTCCGGCGACGGCCTCGGCGGGTTTCGCACGGACAGCGCTCACGCCGACGATCTGGGAGCGGTCATCGCCGACATCCGCGGCCGTTCGGCCCTGCCGGTCTACATTGTGGGTTCCAGCCGGGGCACAATTTCGGCGGTCAACGCCGCCGCTAATCTCACCGGGATATACGCCCCGGACGGCGTGATTCTGTTCTCGCCCATCACGTCCGGGCGTGTCGGCGGACAAAAGGCATGGGTTGCCCAGACCGTGTTCGACGCCTCCCTCGGCAACATCCACCAGCCTATCCTCGTCGTCGCCCATGAAAGCGACGCCTGCATCCGCACGCCGCCCGAAAAAGCCCGGGACATCCTGCCGCGCACAAACGGCGCGATCGAGCAGATGGTCATGGTCACCGGTGGCCCCGCCACGGACACAGGCGTCACCGGTGTGAAAGCCTGCCAGGGAAAGTTCCCCCACGGCTTCGGCGGTCAGGATGATCTGGTGAATAAACTGATATCCGAATTTGTGGCCAACGCTGCCGCGCGGTGATGGGCAACGCCGGTGCCACGCATTAGACTGAGGGCCCACCCCTGCTGCCGGTCCTGTCCATGTCTCTGAAAATCGCCACCTGTAATTTTAATTGCTGTTTCAGGCCGCCTCACCAGGCTACACTATCGCGATATTTCGCTGGTTTTCTGGTACTTCCCGTGTCAATTAACTTCACAACACTTCGTGGCATCCCATATAGTGTGTGTAGCTAAAAGCGTAGCCACCGGCTGCGGCTACACACGGGGATCACATGGGAACGCTAACGGACGTCCGTATTCGGAGCTGGATCAAGGCCGGAACCCCCGTCGCCAGAGCAGACGGTGGCGGACTTACTTTCACACTATCGGCCAAGGGAACGGCGGCTTGGGTGCTGCGTTATAGGTTCGACGGCAAGCCCCGCGAACTCACCATCGGTCGCTACCCTGACATCACCCTCGCCAAAGCCCGAGAGCTGGCCACTGAGGCCCGCGCCAAAATTCAACAGGGCGCGGACGTGGCCCGGGATAAACAGAAGTCCAGGATCGA
>JAQCFD010000258.1 GCA_027618305.1 Pseudomonadota bacterium | reverse complement strand
GCGGGTCTCGACCTGGCTCAACCGTGAAGTCGTTCTGCATGAGAATATTTTGAGCATCGTGTTGAGTGCACGCAGACGCATCAGGAACGGCATTGCCGGAAACAGCAGCGCCCAGATGAAGTTCCAGCGCCCGGACAGCGCAATTGCGATAACGCCGACCACCAGCAAAACCGCCCCCGTCCAGAGCATGGCCCGCAGGATTTGGGCCGGCTGCGCGTTGACAAACCAGCGCGCGACGAAATACAGGCCCACCAGAACGAAGACCGCGAGGACTAACAGGGGCAACATGGTTCGATCCTATTTCCGGCCGCGCATCTGGTCGGCGATCTGGAGCACCCGGCCACCCTTGCGCTTCCCGAGATCCTCGAGTGCGCGACGACCGCCGGCGGAGAAGACCGCGACCGCGGCCAACAATTCACGCAGCTGCAAGGCGCTGCCAGCATCGAAACCGCAATAGGCGCCGCCGGAGAGCTTGGCGATCTGCTCGAACGCACGACGCGAAACCGGCTCCCCACCTTCGTGAAAGATGAACACCGGCGTTCCCACGAGGCCGAGCTGGCCAGCAATATGCCCCAGCTCATCGATATCTTCCTCGACCACGTCGCCGACGAAGACCAGCGCATCGACCTTCTGGTTGTTGGTTTCCTTGAGGGTGTGGCGCAGGAGCTTGCGTATCTGGGTTCGCCCGGCAAGGCACCGGACCTTGGTCATGCGCCGCACCAGCTCATCGGGCGATTCAAGCCAGCTGGTGACCTTCATCTCGCCGAAACCCCGATAGAAGGCGAGCTGGACCTCCAGGCCGCCGATATCATCGGTCGACACAAACATCTCGGATTGAATCTGGCACGCCATATCCCAGGTCGGTTCGCGACTGGCCGTGGCATCGATGGCAAACAGCAGTCGGCCCCGTCGCCCGGCCGGCTTGATCGCCGGTGTGGCCGCGACCTTCTGCAGAAACGCATCGATATCCGCCCGCGACGACGCGCCGGCGGGAAGGTTGGGGTCGCGTTCGGTACCACTCACGAAGCCGTCGCCTCCTCTTGCCCATTTGCAACATTAGGCGCGGCAACCGCCTCGGGCACGCCGATGGTCTGCAACAGGTTACGCACCTCCTGCAGGGCGGCCATATGGGACATGGTCATTGTGACATCGGCCCCCTCCTCGCGAATATCAAGCAGGGTGAGCCCCTTCAGGAACAATTCGCGGAAGATCACGCGTTCGCTGAACCCGTGGGCCAGGCGAAATCCGAGGCGACGGGAAAGACCATCCAGCGCCATATCCATATTGCGCTTGTTTATCGTGTCCAGCGACGCCAGCCGGTTGCGCATGACAATCCAGTCGATGGAGCCGCCGTCACGCTGGGCGCGAACCTTCTTCTGCTCCCACACCATTTCCGAATAATGGCTCAGCGCGCGCACCTCGTTGGTGTCGTGGTCGACCCGCCCCAACAGGTCCAGATCGACGAAGCTATCGTTGATCGGGGTGATCAGGATATCGGCATAAGAATGGGCGACACGCGACAGCGCATTGTCGCTGCCCGGTGTGTCCATGACGATGACGTCACAGGTCCCGCCCAGCTCCCGGAGTGCGTCAGCAAGCCGCAACCGGTCATTTTTCTTGGCCAGATACCGGTCGCGCAGATCGCTGAGGCCAATCGCCCTGTAGACCGGGTGGGGAAGACTCACCCCCATCTTCGCGGCATAGATCCGGCGGTTGTCGAAATACCTTGCGAGTGTGCCTTGCCGCGCATCGAGATCGATCGCCCCGACGTTGTAACCCTCACGCAGCAGGCCGACGATGATGTGCATCGCCGTTGTCGATTTCCCGGTGCCGCCCTTCTCGTTGCCGACCACGATCACCGTCGCGCCCGATCCTCCAGGTGTATGTGCTTCGGGTGCTTCCAACTCTGTGTCCTCGGTCATCATGCGCCGCGCATCCAGACGGCCGTATCGTGGAACACTGCGCCGCCGTTCGGGCGGCCCGCATCGGCGCTGATCAACAGATTGATACCTATCCCCTCGACAAAGGCCCGGTTCGGCCAGACGCTTTCAACAATCACCGTGCCACGGCGCAGACCCGCCGTCGGGCGCGCATGGACGAGGAGCGAACCCTGTGCATTGCCGAGCCGCACGAGTTCACCGGCTTCGAGACCCAGTTCGGCGCACACCTCGGGATGTATCTGTGCCTCCGGCCGTCCCTCGCGGGCCTGACTGGTCGCGGTCTCTGTAAAGCTGGTGTTCAGATAGTTGCGCGACGGCGCGGTTACCAGCCGGAACGGATGCGTCTCGTCCCGATTGTCGATGTTTGCATCATGGTCCGGCAGGCGCGGCATGTCGTGATGGTTGCCACCGATCTTCGACCAGTCGGGTGCGAAGTGGAACTTGCCGTCGGCGTGCCCGAAGCCATCGATGAAATGCGCCGCCTCGAATGACCGCGCGCGGTCGTCCCAATGCCCTTCCCAGATGGCCTGTGCGCTATCGTAACCGGACCGGCGCAGGGTCTCATCCATCAGCGCCCAGGCGTCCATATCGAAGCCCGGATGGGTGGCCCCCAGGCGCTTCGCCAGCCCGCACAGCACGTCATGGTTCGAGCGTGCCTCGCCCACCGGCTCGATCACGGCGCGGGTGACCTGCAGATGGGTGTGTCCGCCGGCGACGTAGAAATCGTCATGCTCCAGAAATGTCGTCGCGGGCAGAACGATGTCGGCCATTTCCGCCGTTTCCGTCATGAACTGCTCATGCACACACACGAACAGATCATCGCGCATGAATCCCGCACGGACCTTGCCCAGGTCCGGCGCAACATTCATCGGGTTGGTATTCTGGATAAACAGAGCGGTCACCGGCGGCCCGTCACCCAAATCGCGCGGGTCGCCCGTCAGGATCGGACCGATCCGTGACTGGTCGAGCAACCGCACCTTCATGTCGCGGACGTCGTGGCCCTCGATCAGCGTCTTGTCGATGTTGTAGATGCCGCCATGGGCATAAAGCGCGCCGCCGCCGGGATGCTGCCACGCGCCGGTAACAGCCGGCAGGCAACTGGCCGAGAACATCTGCACCGCGCCATTGCGCGAGCGGGTGAATCCGAATCCGAGGCGTAGATAACTGCGTTTGTTCGCGCCATAGAGCTTGGCGAACGCCTCGATCTCTTCCACAGGAATTGATGTGATCTCGGACGCCCACTCCGGTGTCCGTGATTTGAGATGCGCCTCCAGTTCCGCCGCACCGGTGGTGTATTTCTCCAGATAAGCGCGGTCCGCCAACCCGTCGCGAAACAGGACATGCATCACCGCGCAGGCCAGCGCGCCGTCGGTGCCCGGGTTCGGCATCAGGTGAATATCCGCCTGCTTGGCGGTCTCGGTTAAATAGGGATCGACGACCACAATTTTTGCGCCGCGCTTCTTGCGCGCGCGCGTCGCATGACTCATCACATTGACTTGAGTGCTGACCGGGTTGCAGCCCCAGATCACGATCAGATCGGACTCCGCCATTTCGCGAGCATCCACGCCCCATTTCGCGCCGACCCCCGCGAACCAGCCCGCATCGGACAGCGCGCTACAAAATGTCGAATGCTGTCGTGAATATCCCATCACATGGCGCAGGCGCTCGATCCCGTCGCGCTGCACCAGCCCCATCGTGCCGGCATAGAAGTACGGCCAGACCGTCTCGGGCCCGTGTTTCTCGGCGGCGCGTGTCATCTCGGCCGCGACGACATCGAGCGCCTCGTCCCAGGAAATTTCCTCGAACGCCGCGCGTCCCACCCCCTTCTTGCCGACCCGGCGGAGCGGTTTGGTCAGGCGGTCGGGGTGATGGACCCGCTCGGCATAGCGCGCGACCTTGGCGCAGATCACGCCCGCCGTGTAGCTGTTACCAGTCGCGCCGCGCACCCGGCCGATCGTCTGGGGCGTCAGGCGCTCCACTTCCAGCGCGCATGTGCTGGGGCAATCATGGGGGCAGGCCGAGTGAAACACCTGAACGTCGCTCTCGGCATTGTGGCCGGCGTCGGCGCTATCAAGTGGCTTATTCGGTCGGGTTTGGTCGAGCGGCATCGTGTGTGTCTCCAGACACGTACTATAGCTGAAATGCCCGGAATCGTCGAACATCCGGCGAATTCCAAGACATCAAAATGCGATGTCACCGTCCGGACGGAATGTCCGGAACGCAAACGCAAACGTCACATCATACGGGACGTCGCGGAGCGCGCCGTCCACACCCGACTTCTGGACGACGATGTTACCCACATCGCGCCCCGCCGGGATCCACGGGCTGTCATGAATCGAATTCTGCCCGGCATGCCAGGTCAGGATCAGGCCATCGGCCTCAACCCGGCCAGCCTCTCGCACCAGATCGACCGACCAGGCCCGATCACCGACCGCAACCACCCGTGTCAGCGGCGACACCCCGTCCGGCAAATCCGCAGGATAGCGCTCCCGCACCATATTGCGTGACTGGGTGTCCCACAGTGAATCCATATGAAAATACGGCGTCTCACCATAGGGCTGACGC
>JAQCFD010000257.1 GCA_027618305.1 Pseudomonadota bacterium | reverse complement strand
AAAGACGAACCAAAACCCTCCTTTAATCAAGTACCCCTATTTGTCTCACACACGCTGACGTCGGACAGGACCCCAGCCCGGCGCGATGCCAACGAAATCGCCTTTGATATGGCGGAAATCGCCATCATGGAAGGGGAAAGTGCGTATGCCGGTGTAAATCGAACGTCGTGCGCACAAGGTCGGCAACGCTTCGGGATAGGCGCGGGTGAACAGCACCGATTCAGCAGCGAACGCGTCCAGGTTGGGCGTGGCGATTTCGCCCCATGATGGTGGTGATCCGTAGCAACCGACCGCGTCGCGTCGCAGCGTGTCGAAGATGACCAGGATGATGTTCTTGACCTTGCCGGGTGTTTTTTTCGTTGCCATGCTCGTCCCTATGCTTTTATTGAGTGCAAGAAATTACAGAATTTTCACTATCGTCAGCTTCGATCCGGCGGCGTCGGTTTGACGAACGGAAACCGCGAGCGCGGTTTGGGGCCGATCGGGCCGCCGAACGTGGACGGCCGCACGAAGCGCTGGCTGTCGCCCGGCCTGGCCTCGAATGACCACTGCGGAAACGCGCCGGTCTTGAGGTACAGTTGGCGCAGGAACAGCCGCCGGCGCTGGCTGTCGCGGATGCGCACATCCGTGGCCTCTGGATTCCAGTCGGCGAGCAAACGCTCCTGCAGCGACGCCTCGATGACGGTGTTTTCGGGACTGCCGGCCAGATCCTGCAGTTCGAGCGGGTCTCGCTCCAGATCGAACAGCATCGGCGGCAGGCCGAGCGTGTAAACGTATTTGTACCGCCCCCGCCGGAGCATGCGCGAGGGAGCGCATACGCCTTCGGACGAGTACTCGGCGATGACATCCCGCTCTTGGTCCGTGGCGCCGCGCAGTACCGCCACCAGGCTTTGCCCATCCAACGCGTCCACCGGATCGACACGGCAGCCCGTTGGGCCGAGCGACGCCGCTTCCAAGAATGTGGGCATCAGGTCGACGAGCGAGCACGGGTCCGGGCGACGTCCAGGCGCCGCCACGCCCGGCCAGCGCACGATCATTGGCACGCGTGCCGAGGACTCGTAGAAGGTCTGCTTGAACCACATGCCGCGCTCGCCCATCATCTCGCCGTGGTCGGCGCAAAAGACGATCAGCGTGTCCTCTGCCAGGTCGCAGCGTTCGAGCGCTTCGATTACGCGCCCGATCTTGGCGTCGACGTAGCTTGCCATTCCGTAGTAGGCGCGGCGCGCCCGCAGGACATGCTCTCCCGTTACCGTATGGCGCTCCTGTCCGTGCGCGCGATAGAGCCACTGGCTGTGCGGATCGAGTCGCTCATAGGGTATTTCTGGCACGCGCGGCGGATCGATCGTGGCGGAGCGATAAAGGTCCCAGTACTCCTGCGGGGCCACAAATGGCGGGTGCGGATGAGAGAACGAAACGGTAAGGAAGAACGGTTGCTCGCCGCCGGCACGCGCGAGATCATAGATTTTCTGCACCGCGACGTGCTCGACTTCGTCGTCATAGTCGATTTGCATATTACGCAGGCACGGGCCAGCGTCGACCACATGGCCCATGCCCACCCCCGTGGGTTTGTTGCCGGCGCCCTGGGACCAGTCGGGCACCCAAAGGAATTCGGCCGGGTAGATATCGGTTGTGAGCCGCTCGCCGTAGCCGTGCAGCTGATCGGGGCCGACGAAGTGCATCTTGCCTGCCAAGATCGTTCGGTAGCCCGCCGCCGCAAGATAGTGCGCCATCGTCGGCGTGTCGGCGCGAAACTCGCTCGCGTTGTCGAACGCGTCTATGCGGTGTGGCAGCCGGCCTGAGAGCATCGAGTAGCGCGAGGGCGCGCAGATCGGGAAATTGCAGTATGCGGCGTCGAACACGACACCCTGCTCTGCCAGCCGCGACAGCGCCGGTGCTTTCACCACGGGATGTCCATAGCAGGGCAGGAATTGCGCCGACAGTTGATCCGCCATCAGCAGGACGATATTCGGCCTGGATTTCATTTGTCGAGCAGTGTCGGCGCAACGACAAAGCAGTGACGGGTGATCAGGGACGACGGGCTCGACATCGCGTTTACCTCAGCGTGCAACACAAAAATTAATCGCTTTGCCCGGCGCGCTCAACGGCTGGGCCGCCCGCCACAAGCGGATCGCGTGCGGTCAAATCTAAGCAAATGTAAGCGATTACAGTTTGGCTACGGTAGACTGGGATGTCAAGCGCACCGTTGCGCGGCGTTCGGCGGGCCGGCTCTGGTGTACGTGTTCGTGCACGACGGCCCCCTCAACTTCCGCGTGCCGTTTCTCAAGCATTGGCAGCGTGTCACGATACCTTAATCGAACTGTCACATTGGATTGTTGCCATGAATCAGCTTCCGTTTTATCTGTCGCCCGATCTCGTAGAAATGATCGCCCGACTGCTGATGGCTATTGCCGCCGGTTCGCTGGTTGGATTGGAGCGTTATCATCGGGGCCATCCCGCAGGCATGCGCACGTTCGCGCTCGTGAGCTTGACCGCTGCACTGCTGACCGTCGCACTCACCTCTGGACCCTATTCCTATCTGATGGGCACGGCGGATAACGGCGGAAGCCGCGTGGTACAGGGAATACTGGCGGGGATTGGTTTCATCGGTGCCGGCGTGATCGTCAGGGAAGGCCTGTCAGTGCGCGGCTTGACCTCCGCCGCGTGCATGTGGGCCGTATCCGCCATCGGAATTTTGATCGGAACAGGCGAGATTCTGCTCGGGTTCGTCGGGGCGATTTTTGTTTTGACGATCCTGATGTTCTTCCGCTGGCTCGATCGGTTCATTCCCCGGCGCTCTTACGCGATGGTGCATGCGAAATTCACCAGAGAGGCAGTGCCCGACGAGAAGGGCTTGACCGAACAGCTCGAAGGCTACGGGTTCACGGTCCTGTCCCTTGCCTTCAAGAGCGCCAAGAGCGGCGCTCTTGAAATCCGCGCGAGTGTCTGGGCTCCCGGCAAAAAGGCGGCCGACGCGCGCGCGCGCCTTGCGCTGAATTTCCGCTCCGACACTAAGGTCGTGGATTTTTCTGTCGAACCGGTGACATCGGAGTGAGTGCAGGGCAAGCACTACAGGGCACCTACTGGCGCTTCTCAATGGCGAGAATACCCAAAGGCTAACCGAACTGGCAGTTGAATTAATCGAGCGAATTTCGACCGGGCCGCACCCTCAGTCCGCTTGAGACGCGTGACTGGATGTTAGTAATCCAGCCCCCATGGACTAATGGCCAGATGCGTGTTATATATCTCCTTTAAGGGAGGCAGTGTTCGATGCAGATCAACACACACACTCTCACGCGTCGGCAAAAATAGCAAAACATAGTACAAAAATTGTCTGCAGTGCATTTGCGTAAATAAAATGCAAGCGCTTTCATTCTTGAGGGGGGGGAGAGTTATGAACTTACGGAAAACTATCTGTGTAGCTATTCTTGGGCTGCTGGTCACGACAATCGGCATGCCGGTCGAGGCCAAGACTAAGATCCAACTCTGGTATGGCCTCAAGGGCTATCTGGGCAAGCAGGTCGAGAAGGTTTGCGAACGGTTCAATGCGGCGCAGAGCGACTATGAAATAGTGTGCACTGGCAAGGGCAACTACGATCAGGCGCTGCAGGCGGGGATAGCGGCCTATCGTGCCAAGAAGCACCCGCACATTCTGCAAGGCGTGGACTCCGCAACGGCGACCATGTTGCTCTCCGGCGCCGTCTATCCTGCTTACCAACTGATGGCGGATACCGGTTACAAGGTTGATTGGGACGACTACTTCGGCTCAATCATGAACTACTACGCCTCATCGGACGGCAAGCTCTATTCGTTCCCGTTCAACTCATCGACACCGGTGATGTATTACAACATCGATATGTACGAGAAGGCCGGCATCAAGGCACCGGCCGAGACCTGGGAACAGTTCGAGGCTGACCTGCGAAAAATGAAGGCTGCGGGTATCGCCTGTCCGACCGCCTTTGCGACTTTTCTCTGGGTGCACCTGGAGCAGTACAGTTTCATCCACGGCGAACCGATCGCCACTCGCAATAACGGCTATGACGGCCTCGACGCCCAACTGGTGTTCAACAAGACCTCCTTTGTCCACCATGTCGAACGACTGAAGCGTTGGTACGACGACAAGCTCGGCGTTTATGGCAAGGAGCTTGCTGGTATCGGCACGCGGGAGTCTTTTATAAACGGTGTATGCGGGCATTTCTTTGGTTCCATCGCTTCGCATGGTACGGTCCTGAAGACTGCGAAGATGAAGTGGGGCGTCGCCATGCTGCCGCACAATAAGGGCGTCAAACCAAACAATACGGTGGTTGGCGGCGCTAGCTTCTGGGTTCTGAAGGGCTTCGATGCGGCCGAATACAAGGGGGTCGCCGCCTTCTTCGAATTCCTCCGCTCGGAAAAGTCGCAGGAATTCTGGAGCACGGTCACTGGCTTCGTGCCGACAACGAAAAGCAGCTACGAGGCGCTCGTCGCCGAAGGCTTCTACAAGAAACCGGAGTACGCCGGCCGCGAGATCGCCATCAAAAGTCTGACTCGCACACCGCCAACGCCGCTTTCCA
>JAQCFD010000256.1 GCA_027618305.1 Pseudomonadota bacterium | reverse complement strand
CGGCCCGGTCGTCGGTCCCCTTATCGGCCCCCTTATCGGCCAACGGCGTAGGCTTCCTGGAACCGGGGGTGGGCCGCGCCTTTCAGGAACCAGCCATGTTCGCCCTGTTCGCGACCCACCGCCGTCATCCGGCCGGAGGCCCAGTCGCCGACCATGGTCATGCGATGGCCGCGGTTGCGCATCGCCGCGATGACGTCGTCCGCGTATCGGCCCTCGGCCTTGACCTCGCCGGGCTGGAAGGTGCGCGGGTAGAAGCTCGACGGGAGATGGTCGGTGTGGAAATTGGGCGCGTCGATGGCGGCCTGCAGGTCGTATCCGTGATGGATATGGCGCAGGAACATGGTCAGCGCCCATTGGTCCTGGGCGTCGCCGCCCGGGGTGCCGAAGGCCAGCGAGGGCGCGCCGTCGCGCATGGCCAGGGTCGGACTGAGCGTGGTGCGCGGGCGGATGCCCGGCTGCAGGGTCGTCGCGAATCCCTCCTGGAGCCAGAACATCTGCGCCCGGGTGCCGAGGCAGAAGCCGAGTGACGGGATCGTTGGTGAAGATTGCAGCCAGCCGCCGCTGGGCATGCATGCCACCATGTTGCCGTCCCGGTCGACGGTGTCGCAATGCACCGTATCGCCGTTCGAACTGCTGGGAGCGGCGTTGGGTTCGCCCACGCCGGCCTGTGCCGCGTTGGGCTCGCCGGCGCCCGGTGCGGATGCGGCGGCGTGAGGGTCGAATATCGTGAACTCGGCAAGCGCCGGGTTGCGACCGTCGGGCGACCCCGGCAGGAAGTCCAGCGAGGCGTCGTCGCCGACCATCGCGCGGCGGGCGTCGTTATAGGCATCGGACAGCAGCGTCTCGATCGGCACATCGTTGACCACGGGGTCGCCGTACCAGGCCTCGCGATCGGCCAGTGCCAGCTTCGCGCACTCGACCTGGGTATGCATGAACTCCGGGCCGAGCGGATTCATACCGGCGATGTCGAAGCCCTTCAGCAATGCCAGTTGCTGCAGGAACACCGGCCCCTGGCTCCACACGCCGGGTTTGCAGACCGTATAGCCGCCATAGTCATAAGTGGCCGGCGCCTCGACGGTGGCGCGCCAGCGCGCCATATCGTCGCCGGTCAGCAATCCGCCATGGGCCTCGCCGGTTGAATCGAGCCATTCGGTGGTACGGCAGAAATTGTCAATTTCCTCGGCGATGAAGCCCTCATAGAAGACGCGCCGCGCCGCCTCGATCGTGTCTTCCCGGTCGCCGCCGGCGGCCTCGGCCTCGTCCAGCAGTCGCTGATAGGTCGCGCCGACCACCGGCGTGCGGTGCATGCTGCCGACTTTCGGTGCTTCGCCATTGACCAGCCATGTCTCGGCCGATGTCGGCCAGGCGGTGCGGAACAGCTCTTCGACGCCGCCGATGATCGAGTTCATCATCGGGACCACGGCATAGCCGTCGCGCGCATAGCCGATCGCGGGCTCGATCACCTCGCGCAGGGACAGCCGTCCATAGTCGCGGAGCATCAGCATCCAGGCCCCGAAAGCGCCGGGCACGCAGGGTGCGAGCAGGCCGGTACCGGGCACCAGATCGAGGCCGAGGTTGCGGTAGGTGTCGATGCTGGCCGCGGCCGGCGAGACGCCCTGACCGCAGATCACCTCGACCTTTCCGGTGCGCGCGTCGTGCAGGACGATGGGCAGATCGCCGCCGGGGCCGTTCTGATAGGGGTGGACGATCTGCAATGCGAGGCCCGTTGCCACCGCGGCGTCGAACGCATTCCCACCGATCTCGAACATCCGCCAGCCGGCCATGGTGGCCAGATAATGGGTTGAGGCGACCATGCCGTGGGTGCCACGGATTTCCGGACGTGTGGTAAACATGGGGGAGTTCTCCGCGCGGGTTCAGTGCGGAGAATAACTCTCCGCCAGCGCGCGCAGCAACCGCACCCGCGCGATCAACGGGCGGACCAGAGAGGAGCGACGGATTTTGCAGATTGAACACCCCTATTTGATGTTTCTCGGCGATGCGGCCGATCAGCTGGCGGCGAAAACCGCGCAGGGGATCGTGCATTGGCGACGCGACTGGTGCGTCGGCCAGTTGCGCCTGGAGAATTGCCACGCCGATCTCGGCCTGCCCGACATGACGATCGATGCCGCCGCCGCCGCCGGGGTGCGAACCCTGGTGATCGGGGTGGCCAACCGGGGCGGCGTGATCGGCGAGAGCTGGATGTCGACCATCCTCGCCGCGATCGAGGCCGGCATGGATGTCGCCTCGGGCCTGCATGCACGGATCGCCGACATTCCCGAGATCGCCGCGGCGGCGGCGGCGAATGGCGCGCAGCTGTTCGACGTGCGCCACCCCACCCGGACGTTCGACGTGGGCACGGGCGCGCGCCGGCCGGGCAAACGTATGCTGGCGGTTGGGACGGATTGCTCTGTGGGCAAGATGTACACCGCGCTGGCGGTCGATGCGGAGATGCGGGAACGGGGTGTGGATTGCGATTTTCGCGCGACGGGGCAGACGGGCATTTTCATTGCCGGGTCGGGGGTTTCCGTAGACGCGGTTGTGTCGGATTTCATCTCGGGTGCGACCGAGTGGCTCGCGCCGGCTAACGCCGCAGATCATTGGGATCTTGTCGAGGGGCAGGGGTCGTTGTTTCATCCCTCCTACGCCGGGGTGACGATGGGACTGGTGCACGGCGCCCAGCCTGATGCGCTGGTGCTGTGTCATGAACCGACGCGCACCCATATGCGCGGCCTGCCGCACCAGGCATTGCCGGATATCGGGGCCTGTATCGACGGGCATCTTGCGGCGGCGCGCCTGACCAACCCCGATGCGTTGTGTGTCGGGATCGCGGTCAACACGTCGGGCATGAAGGGCGGCGGCGCACGGGCCGATCTGCTGCGCCAATTGTCGGATCAATTCGGCATCCCGGCGCTCGACCCGGTCCGCGACGGCGTGGCGCCGATCGTGGATCGACTGATGCAGCTCTAAGGCGATGCTCAATCTGGACGCACGGATCGAGACGTTCGCATTGCGCAAGCATTTCACGATCTCGCGTGGCACCAAGACCGAGACGATCGTGGTGGTCGCCACCGTGAACGATGGCGACGTTGCGGGACGCGGCGAATGCGGCCCGAATGCACGCTATGACGAGACACCGGAAAGCGTCGTGGCGGACATACTGTCCATGGCACCCGCGTTTCAGGCCGGCATGACGCGGGACGCGTTGCAGGATGCGATGCCGCCCGGCGCGGCACGCAATGCGATCGATTGTGCCCTTTGGGATTACGAAGCCCGGTCCACGGGCGTGCCCGCATGGTCGCGCGCCGGATTGCCGGAACTGAAGCCGGCGGTCACCGCGTTCACCTTGAGCGCCGACGGGGCGGCGGCAATGTCGCGTGAAGCGGCGGCGAATGCCGAACGCCCGCTGCTCAAGCTGAAACTGACCGGGGAGGATGATCTTGCGCGGGTCCGTGCCGTGCGGGCCGCGGCGCCTGATGTGCGCCTGATCGTGGATGCCAACGAGGCCTGGGATGGCGAGACCTATCAGGCACTGGTGCCGGCGCTGGAGGTGCTGGGTGTGGAATTGATCGAACAACCCTTTCCGGCCGGGGGCGATGCGGCGCTGGCGACGTTGGCGCGACCCATCCCGGTTTGCGCGGACGAGGCCTTTCGCGATCGGACGAGCCTCGCCGGCCTGCGCGGAAAATATGATCTGGTGAATATCAAGCTGGACAAGACGGGCGGCCTGACCGAGGCGCTGGCGGCGTCGGCAGCGGCTCGCGCGAACGGATTTGGAGTGATGGTGGGGTGTATGGTGGGCACCAGCCTGGCCATGGCACCGGCCATGCTGGTCGCCCAGCAGGCCGATTTCGTGGATCTCGACGGCCCCCTGCTGCTGACCCGGGATCGCACGCTGGGCCTCGATGTCGACGGCAGCACCCTGACGCTGCCTGCGTCGGGCTTGTGGGGCTGACTTGCCCAAGACCCTGCGCTTCACTAGCCTGTCGTCAGTCGGCTCGCCCGCCCATAACGCCTGACGAGTGACGCATGTCGGTATCGCAGACACGGGAAATCCAAGCGTCGGATGCGGCGCGCCCCTATTCCGAAAGACTGACGCGTGCGCAGCTGATCGCGTTGACCCGCCAGTCGCGTCTCAGCAACTTCGTCCCGCCGGTCAACAGCGTCATCCTCGGCTTTCTGTTGTGGGGAAATGTCCCCGCAACGTTGTTGCTGGCCTGGGTGGCGCTCGTCTGGACCACCTCCGCTGTGCGTTGGCCGATCTTCCGGCAGTTCGATGCCGCGGTGTCCCGCGGCGCGGGTTACGAGCGACGCTGGTGCCCGATCATGGTCACGGTCCATTTCGTGGCGGGGCTGGTGTGGGGTGTCAGCGCGTTGGCGCTGCTCTTTCAGGACAGTATCCTGACCGAAGCCTATCTGGTGATCTTCGTACTCGGAATGGGTGCCGGCGCCACGGCGAGCTTCGCGGCTTTCTTCCCCGCGCTGGTGGCCTACCTGGTGCCTCTGGCGGTGCCCGTTGCCGGAATTCTTGTGGCGCAGGAAACCACCGAGGCGACGGTCCTGGGCGCGGCCGGCTTCGTGTTCCTGGTCGTCCTCCTG
>JAQCFD010000255.1 GCA_027618305.1 Pseudomonadota bacterium | reverse complement strand
TTTTGCTAGTCGATGCCGATTAAGACGGGCGATGGCCAACCCGGACAGCGCCCTGCAGATCCGCCTAGCGCTTCGAGAACTGGAAGCTGCGTCGGGCCTTGGCGCGACCATATTTCTTACGCTCGACCACGCGGCTGTCACGGGTAAGCATGCCGACCTTCTTGAGGATCGACCGCAGCTCCGGCTCGCGCAGCATCAATGCCTTGGAGATGCCGTGGCGCACCGCGCCGGCCTGGCCCGAAAGCCCGCCGCCGGTGACCGTGCAGATGATGTCGTACTGGCCAAGCCGGTCGGTGACCTGGAACGGCTGGGACAAAACCATCCGCAGCACGGGGCGTGCGAAATACACCTCGCCCGTCCGGCCATTCACCGTGAGCTGACCCGTGCCCGGCTTGATCCAGACGCGGGCAACCGCGTCCTTACGCTTGCCGGTCGCATAGGTGCGACCCTGTGCGTCGATCTTGGGCTCGGGTTGCACCTGGCTTGTTGCCTCGGCGAGCGCCGCGGCGGCAGATGCGATAGCGGTATTACCCGCTGCGGGAACTTCGGTCGTCTGGGTTTCGTCGGTCATGCCGCGCCACCCCTCTTGTTTTTGGCGTTCATGGAAGCGAGATCGAGCGGCTGAGGCTGCTGGGCCTCATGCGGGTGCTCGGCCCCGGCGTATACCTTGAGTTTGCGATACTGCTCGCGCCCCATCTTGGTCTTCGGCAGCATCCGCTCGATCGCCTTGCGGACGACCACGTCGGATTGCGGGCTGTCGAGATATTTCTCGGCCGTGCGGCTTTTGATGCCGCCCGGATAGCCGGTGTGCCAGTAATACATCTTGTCTTCGCGCTTGTTGCCGGTGAGCCGCACCTTGTCGGCGTTGATCACAACGACATGATCACCGCAATCGATGTTCGGCGTGTACATCGGCTTATGCTTGCCGCGCAGACGGGTTGCGATGATCGCCGCCATACGGCCGAGCACGACGCCTTCGGCATCGATGATCCACCACTTGGCTTCAACTTCGCTGGGTTTCGCTGAATATGTCTTCATGGCGCTGGCCACCTTCTCCTGATATTTCTGTCTCGCACGCTTTGGCGTGTAATTTGCCGCGAACGAGATGCCGCCACCGGAACCACAATGGTTCGGGCAGCGGCGTCAGGGTTCTATGGCACAGGAATGTGGATGTCAAACCGAATTATGTGTTTTTCTGCATAGGCTTACGAGAGCGGTATTATGATACTCCAAACGCGCGAGTGTACCCGTTGACGCCACAACCTCATGCTGAGATTGTCGAAGCATGAGGTTGACGCCCTCGCCCTTCGACAAGCTCAGGGTGAGGGCTTAATCTAGCGCCCCGCAAAGCCTGAGTTGGTCCGCGAAACCAGACAGAAAGAAACAGGTACCGAATTGAGCGACAGCCAAACGATCGAAAAACAGGCCACCGACACCGCGCCCTTCGTCCTTCGCACCGACAATGACGGCGCCGACGGTGTCACCAGCCTGACCCTGAACCGGCCCGACGAGCTCAACGCCCTGTCCGAAGGCATGCTCGCGGCGCTGCAGCGCGAACTCGACGACATCGCCGCGGACCGAAGCGTGCGCGTGGTCGTGCTGGCCGGCGCCGGCCGGGCCTTCTGCGCCGGGCACAATCTCAAGCAGATGCGCGCCAACTACAGCCTCGAATACCAGACGGCGCTGTTCGCGACCTGCTCGACGATGATGCAGTCGGTGCTGCGCCTGCCCCAGCCGGTCATCGCCAAGGTGCGCGGCCTGGCCACCGCGGCGGGATGCCAGCTGGTCGCGACCTGCGACCTGGCCATCGCCGCCGACACATCGCGGCTCGCCACTTCGGGCATCAATGTCGGCCTCTTCTGCTCCACCCCCGGTGTGGCGGTGGGCCGGGCCCTGCCCCGCAAGCATGCGATGGATCTGCTGCTGACGGGAGACTTCCTCGACGCGCCGCGCGCGGCGGAGATCGGCTTGATAAACCGGGCGGTCCCCGAAGAACGGCTCGACGAAGAGGTCGCCGCGCTCGCTGCCAAGCTCGCGCGTAAGAGCGCCCATGCCCTTGCGCTGGGCAAACAGGCCTTCTACCGCCAGCTCGAAATGGGCATCACGGATGCCTATGCCTTTGCCGGCGACGAGATGGCGCGCAACATGATGGACCGGGATGCCGCCGAGGGCATCGATGCCTTCATCGAGAAGCGCGATCCCGAATGGGACCAGGGCCCGCGCGGCGACAAAGACTAGGGGGAAGACCAGGAGATGAGCGAATTCAGCTATTCCGACGATCTGCTCAACACACTATTCACCGACGTGAAAACCATCGCGCTGGTGGGTGCCAGCCCCCGCGGCGAGACCCGGGCCAGCTGGCGGGTCATGCGCTACCTGCAAAACCAGGGCTACAAGGTCTATCCGGTGAACCCGGACGCGCTGGGCTGGGAGATCCACGGCGAGAAGGTCTATGCCAGTGTCTCGGACCTGCCCGAGAAGGTCGACATGGTGGATATCTTCCGCCTGCCCTGGAAGGTCGCCCCCTTCGTCGACGAGGCGATCGCGCTGGGCGTGCCCTATATCTGGATGCAGCTGGACGTCATCAACGAGGAAGCCGCGGCCAGGGCCGAAGCCGCCGGCGCGACCGTGATCATGGATCGTTGCCCGGCCATCGAGCTTCCCCGCCTGCAGGCCGCAGCCTAGGAACACACATATGAGCGAGCTTTACTATCCCGACTGGCAGATCCGCCGCATCCTGCGCGATGTGGACACCGTCGCCATGGTCGGCGCCAGCACCAACTGGAACCGGCCCAGCTACTTCGCCATGAAGTATATGCAGGACAAGGGCTTCCGGGTGATCCCCGTGAACCCCCGCGCGGCGGGCGAGACCCTGCTGGGCGAAGAGGTGGTCGCGAGCCTCAAGGACATCACCGTGCCGATCGACATGGTGGATATCTTCCAGCGGTCCGAACGGGTGCCGCCGGTGGTCGATGAGGCCATCGAGGTGGGGGCAAAGGTCATCTGGATGCAGCTGACTGTGCGCCATGACGCGGCGGCGAAGAAGGCCGAAGATGCAGGCCTCACCGTGATCATGGACCGCTGCCCGAAGATCGAATTTGCCCGTCTGTCCGGCGAGCTCGGCTGGAGCGGCATCAACACCAAGGTGATCACCTCGCGCCGCTCGCGCCGGATCAGGGCCTGACATCGCGGCCTCGCCCTTCGACAATCTCAGGGTGAGGCCAGTTTGAACACGCCTCATCCTAAGCCTGACGAAGGATGAGCGCGACCTGGGACAAGACGTTTAAACATTCCTCATCCTGAGCCTGACGAAGGATGAATGCTCGAAGGACAAGAAGAATGAGCGACAACAAAAACGACCCCCGCCCGCCCGGCTTCGAGACCCTGGCGATCCACGCCGGGGCGTCGCCCGACGAGAAGACCGGTGCGCGCAACGTGCCGATCTACCAGACGACCGCCTATGTCTTCGACGATGCCGACCACGCGGCCTCCCTCTTCAACCTGCAGACTTTCGGCTACATCTATTCGCGCCTGACCAACCCGACGGTCTCGGCCCTCGAGGAGAAAGTCGCGGCGCTGGAAGACGGGCGCGGCGCCGTCGCCTGCGCCAGCGGGCACGCGGCCCAGATGCTGGCGATGTTCGTGCTGATGAACCCGGGCGACAACTTTGTCGCCTCGCGGAATCTCTACGGCGGCTCGGTCACGCAATTCTCCCACACCTTCAAGAAGTTCGACTGGCATGTGAACTTCGTCGACCCGGCAAATCCGGAGAATTTCCGCAACGCCATCGACGAGAAGACCAAAGCGATCTTCCTCGAGGTGCTGGCCAACCCCGGCGGCATCATCGTCGATCTGGAGCCCGTCGCGGCAATCGCCAAGGATGCCGGAATCCCGCTGATCGTCGACAACACGATGGCGACGCCGTACCTGTGCCGCCCGTTCGAATGGGGCGCGGACATCTCGATCCACTCGATGACCAAGTTCCTCGGCGGCCACGGCACCTCCATGGGCGGCATCGTGGTCGAGAGCGGGAATTTCGACTGGGCCCAGAACGACAAGTTCCCGTCGATGACCGAGCCCGACCCCGCCTATCACGGCCTCACCTTCTACGAGACCTTCGGCGACTTCGGCTTCTCGACCAAGGCCAAGGCGGTCGCCCTGCGCGATCTCGGGCCCACACTGGCGCCGCAGAACGCCTTCAACATCCTGACCGGCATCGAGAGCCTGCCCGTGCGCATGGACCGGCACCTGCAGAACGCCCAGGCGGTCGCAGAGTTCCTCGAGGCCCATCCGGCCGTGGCCTGGGTGTCCTATGCGGGCCTCAAATCCAGCCCCTATCGCGATCTCGCCAGGAAATACCTGCCCAAGGGCCCGGGCTCGGTCTTCACCTTCGGCCTGAAGGGCGGCTACGAGGCGGGCGTGCGCGCCGTGGAGAGCGTCGAGCTGCTGTCCCATCTGGCCAATCTGGGCGACACGCGCTCGCTGATCATCCACCCGGCCTCGACCACACACCGCCAGCTCACGGAAGAACAGCAGATCGCCTCGGGCGCAGGCCCGGACGTGGTGCGACTGTCGATAGGTCTGGAGACGGTCGACGACATCATCGCCTATCTCCAT
>JAQCFD010000254.1 GCA_027618305.1 Pseudomonadota bacterium | reverse complement strand
GCACCGGCCCCTATGCCGAACGTGGCGGGTACGTATTTAGCAAAAAGGTGCTGTCGGGCATCATGTCCATCACCGGGGAGGGCCCGGGACGTGCGCCGGTCAAGGTCGGTGCGCCGATCACCGATATCACCGCGGGCATTCTCTCGGTCGTCGGGATTCTCGGTGCCGTGGCGCACCGTTACGAGACCGGCGAAGGGCAATATGTGGACTCTTCCCTCTACGAGGCCGGGATCATGCATACCTTCTGGCAAACGGCGATCTATCAGGCGAGCGGCGAAATTTCCCAGCCCATGGGCTCGGCGCATCCCCTGTCGGCGCCCTATCAGGCGTTCCCCACCAAGGACACGTCCCTGGTTGTAGGGGCGGCGAACCAGAACACCTGGCTGAAGTTCGTCGAGGCGATCGACGCACCCGAACTCGCCGAGGATCCGCGCTTCGAGACCTCCAACATGCGCATGACCAATCTCGATGTGCTGGTGGAGACGCTGACGGAGATCCTCAGCCACCGTTCGACATCGGAATGGCTGGAGCGCCTCGAGGCGGCGGGGGTGCCGGCCGGGCCGGTCTATGACGTCAAGGAAATGAGCGAGGACCCGCACACGATCGCGCGAGGCATGATCGCCAAGGTGCCGGCCGCGACCGGGGGCGAACACAGCGTGATTGCCCATCCGGTCAAATATTCCGCGACGCCGACGTCGATCCGCCGGGGCGCGCCGCTCATGGGCGAACACAGCCGCGAGGTGTTGGCGGAATTCGGCTTCGAGGCCGCCGAGATCGACGGCCTGATCGCCTCGGGCGCGATTCACGAGACCGACGGCGCGGCGCGTGCGGCGGAGTAAGTCGCGCAGGCCTTTTAGGTGTTGTCGATCGTCAGGGGTCGCCGGCCGCGATGATCTGAAGCGCGGTGCCGGTCAATGACGAGCGCATATTCCAGTTCGTTGGGGTGGCGCCTCGTCGCGGCCATCGCGTTGTTTGCCTATTTTTTTCCCAGCCTGCGGCCGGTCTTCAAATATCTCGGCGCGTACGCGGGCGTCCTGTTTGTCGTCTACATCGCGCTTGTTGTGCTGTTTCTATATGTCCGGCGCCGGGTGCCGCGCGACGGCCGCATCGCGCAGATTTTCGACCATTTACTGTTGAGCGCCGCCGTCCTTCTGGCGATGTTTGTGGTCGTCACCATAGTGTATCCGCTGGCGGATGGCCTGCGGACCGTGGGGCGAGGATCGGACCATGATGATTGCGTGATTTTGGGCGTGCAGCAGCTGGTCCAGGGTGGTTTTCCCTACGATGTGCGGACCTATATTGGCAACGCCTGCAGCACCGGGCCCGGTGTCTTCATCCTTGCTGCGCCCTTCGTGGTGATGGGGGTGTACCCGTATTTGAACGTTGCGGCACTTCTGCTGTGTTTTCTCGTTTTGCGCACGCGCTACGGCGCGGCATTCTCACAGACTTGGCTGCTTCTTCTGGTGGGCATGGCGGTCTTCATGGAGCTGACATCCGTGGGGAGCGATCTTGTGTTCCTGTCATTGCTGACGCTTACGGTTTGCGTTGGTCTCGACACACCCCGGCTCCAGGGAAAGGTCGTCCCGGTGGTGCTGGCCGCGATCGTCTGCGGGTTGATCGGCGCGGCGCGCATGAACTTCATCGTGATCCCGTTCGTGATTGGCGCGCTCGTGTTTTCGACGGACCGTCGGATGTTCGTGACGTTTACGGGGGTCGGACTGGTCATCGCCGTGGCGCTCTGGCTGGGTTTCTTCGCGTGGAATCCGGCGCATTTCTCGCCCTACCAGGTGGTGCAACGAAGCCAGGGGCTGGCGCCGTTCTGGGTTCTTGCTGCCGGCGGCCTGGTCAGCATCGGTCTGTTTTTCGTTTCCGTCTATCTGGTGCGCCGGTCGCAATTCGGAGTCCCGGTTTTCTATCTCGTGTCGATGTTGCCCATGTTTCTGGTCGTTGCGGTCGGCGAACTCGGCGTGCGCGAGTGGGACCTGTCTCTCTGGGAGGGTGCGAACTTCATCGCCCCGTTGTACCCGTTCGCGGCCTATGCACTGGTGGAGCTCGCCCTGGGCCCGGTTCGGAATCTGACCGGCTTGCGGGCCTCGCACTGATGCCGGGGTCGCTTCGACATTCCGAGCGGGCGCCGTGATGTTGCGCGCCTATCTGCGGGCCTTGCGGCCGCATCAGTGGATCAAGAACATCCTCGTGTTCCTGCCGGCCCTGGCGGCACATGCGTTTACGCCCGGTGTTTTGGTCTCGTCCCTGGTCGCGTTTGTCACCTTCAGCATGGTGGCGTCGAGCGCCTATCTTCTGAATGATCTGTTCGATCTTGCCGCAGACCGGTCGCATCCGCGCAAGCGCAATCGGCCGTTTGCGTCCGGGTCGGTGAATGTGTCGCGCGGGATGATAATGGTGCCGTTGCTGCTCGCCGGCGCCATCGCGCTCGCGACGCTTTTTGGCGGGACGGGGCTCGTTCTGGTGCTGGCGGGCTACTTCGCGCTCAGCACTGTCTACACGCTCTGGCTGAAGCGCCAGCTGGTGATCGACCTGTGTGTCCTGGCGGCGCTTTATGCGCTGCGTCTGCTGGCCGGCAGTGAGGCGACCGCGATTCCGTTGTCATCATGGATGTTGGCGTTCTCGCTCTTCCTGTTTTTCTCGCTCGCCGCGATCAAGCGCGAGGCCGAAATGACCGACATTGCCGAGCGCCAGGAGGCGCAGGTGTCGGGGCGCTCCTACAGGGTCGAGAACCTCGTCGTGGTGACCGCGCTGGGTCTTGCGCTGGGGTTTCTGGCGGTCGTCGTTCTCGCGCTCTACGTCAACAGCCCGGAAGTTCGGCTACTTTATGCCGACCCGCGGATCCTCTGGCTTGTCTGTCCGGTGCTGCTGTTCTGGATTGGCCGGATGACACGCAGTGCGCGCCGCGGTCAGGTTGGCGATGACCCGGTTGTCTTCGCCGCCCGCGATCCGGTTTCGCTCGCCTGTGGTGCGCTCATCCTGGCGATCGGCCTGTTTGCCGGCGTGCAATAACCGTCCGGCAGTCGACGCCGCGCTAGAGATATCGGTTCAGGAAATCCCATACCGGCGAGGCCGGGTCTTCGAGGTCGGCAAACACCTCGAAATGATTCGCGTCCGGCACCACGTGCAGGTCGGTCTCGGTCTGTTTGGCCAGTGCTGCATGGAAGGTCGCGGCCTGGCGCATGAATTCGTCGCTTTCCGCGCCGCCATGGGCGATCAGCGTCGGCGGCAGCGTTTTGTCCAGGGTGAGCAGCGGTGACAGCGCCACGGTTTCGTCTTCGCTCAACACCAGATACTCGCGCCGGTAACTCAGCATCAACGGGCGCAGATCATAGTTGCCGCTGACCGTCAGGCCGCAGACGATACCGTCGAGGTCGTCTTCGTTGGCCAGCCGCACCAGCACCGCTGCGGCCAGATGCGCGCCCGAGGAATGACCCGAGATGCAGATGCGTGTCGGATCGACGCCAATATCTTCCGCGTTCGACCGCACATGGCGGACCAGCGCCGTGACGTGATCCACCATCTCCGCCAGGCGGACCCGCGGAATCATCGGAAATGTGCCGGCGACGAAGGTGACATTGTTTTCGACTGCGGCACGGGCCCATGCCGCGGACGTGGCGGCACCGCCGCGTTGCCATTGGCCGCCATGGGTGAAGATGATCGCCGGCTTCGGGTCCGAACCGGCGCGATACAGGTCGAACCGGTTGTCCGGGTCATTGCCATATTTCAGGTCGCGGGCGTCGGCGTCGTGATTGGCGACATCGGCCGAACGCGCCTGCAGTGCCTGTTGGGTCTCCCGATCATGGTCGGTCACCAGGTTCGTATATTGGAGATCGAGCTCTTCTTGCGTGTAGTCGCGATAGATCTTGTCAGTCATGGGGTCTGCTCTGCCTGGATTGCCTACGATGTTGACGGAATGGTCCATGGGATACAGGCTGGTGGCAACATCGGAGGATAACATCATGCCGGACGGCGATATCAAGTCAGTCGAGGAACTGGTCGAACATTATGGCGCGCCGCGAGGCCATCTTTCGGAAAAGGAAAAGCCCGCATTGAGCGACCATTGCAAGAATTTCATCGCGCTGTCGCCGTTTTGCGTGCTGTCGACGTCGGCCTCAGGCGACGGCCCGGCGGACTGCAGCCCCCGGGGCGATGCGCCCGGTTTCGTGGAGGTTATCGACGACACGACCATCGCGATTCCCGACCGGCCGGGAAACCGGCGCACGGATACGTTCCACAACATCATCGAGAATCCCGAGGTGGCGGTGATGTTCATGGTGCCGGGCCTTAACGAGGTGTTGCGGCTCAACGGCCGGGCGCGTCTTTCGACGGACAGTAAATTGCTGGAAAAGATGGTGGCCAAGGGCAAGACGCCGCTCGCCGCACTGGTGATTGATATCCGCCATGTCTACTTCCATTGCGGCAAGGCGGTGATCCGCTCGGAGCTGTGGAACGCGGACAATCATGTTGACCGCAAGGACTTTCCGACCCTTGGCAAGATCAATGCGGACTGGTACGGGGTCGACGGCGACGAGGTCGATGCCCAGCTCGCCAGGGATTATGAAAACAATCTCTATTAGGAGTGCGCCGGCGACAACAAAGTTCGTTTGTCCGGT
>JAQCFD010000253.1 GCA_027618305.1 Pseudomonadota bacterium | reverse complement strand
CGGCCGACAGGAAAAAAGGATCGGCCTCCGGCGCGCCCCAGCGGTCCGTCACCGCCGCGCGCACCGACGGGGACAAGGCTCCGAAAAAGATTTCGTAATCGGACAGCAGCAGGCTCTCGGCGACGGCGCGGCCCGACACGGCCGCGTTGGTCGGCCCGGCAAGCAGGCGGTCGATCAGCGCATTGCCGTCGGCGGGCAGGTCGCGCACCGCGTACCCGGCCTCTTCCATCGCGCGCAGCAAGGTCAGCGTGCCGGCGGGAGTGTCGAGCCCGACGCCGTTGCCGATCCGCCCGTCGCGGTTGGGATAGTTGGCGAGCACGACGGCGACCCGGCGTTGGCCGACCGGCGTCTTGCGTAGTCTCGCCCAGCCGGCCGCGAGCCGTGCGGTAAAGTCGATCCGGTCCAGGACCGGCACATGGGCGACGATGTCGGTTTCACTGAGATCGTCGCGGACGTCCGAGCCCTTGAAAGACACCGCGCGGGCCAGCACCCGGCCGTCGACCTCGGGCAGGGCGACGTTCATCGCGATATCGCGCGCCGACAGGCCGTTGGCGGTCTCGCGCCAGGCCGCCTCACTGGAGCCCGCCAGGATCATCTGCAGCACCGGCGCGTCGGTTTGCGCGAAGGGGCCGCGGGTGGTCGGCGCACCCGGTGCCGACAGGGCGAAGCCGGTGGCGTTGAGGATCACGTCGGGCGGGGCGGCGGAAAATGTCTCGGCGATCATCGCGGCGGCGAGCGGGTCCTTCAGGCTGGCGGCATGGATCGGCAGGGGATTGAGCCCGTGCGTCTGCAGCGCGGCGATCATCTCATCGACGGGGGCCAGGTTCGCAGCCTGCATCAGTGCCCGGTAAAACAGGATGCCCGCGACCGGGGCGCCGTCGATCCAGTGTTCGCGCAAGCCTTCCAGCGTCAGCGCGCTTTCGCCCGGCCAGTAGAGTCCCGCACGGGTCAGGGGCGCGGGCTCGTGCCACCGCCGTTCTCCCCCGCTCCGTTCAGTTCGAATGAGGGTCTCGGCGAAGGCGAGGAAGTTCCCGGCATTGTCGATGCTGCCATGCACCAGATACTGCCACAGGCGATGGGCATCGCCGCCGTCGAGGGAGGTGAGGTTTGCGAGCTCGGAGTCCGGTTGATCGTCCCCGGGCAGGAAGGCGACAGGAATGTCGGCAGCCCGGCAGGCCGCCACGATCTCATCGACGCCGTAGGGCCAGTAGCCGCGCCCTCCCAGGAGACGGCAGACCACGAGTTTCGCATGGCACACCATGTTGTCGACATAGAGGTCGACCGACATGTTGTGGCCGAGGCGCAGATAGTTGGCCAGGCGCAGGCTTGGGGTATCCGGATCGTCCGCAATCCGGGATCGGTTCGCCATGGCCAGCGCGGTGATTTCGGTATCGGCCGCGCTCAGGACCAGGATGTCGCCGGGTGTCTGGCCGAGGTCGACGGCTTCGGAGCCGTCGTCGACGGTGCCCGGAACGGCGGCGAGAAGATGCATCAGCTGCCCTGAAGCACCGCTTCGATGCCGGCCCGGTCCATCCCGCTGCGCCCGATCACAACGAGCTCGGTGCGGAGCGTTTCGCCATCGGCCCAATCACGGTCAAAGTAGCGCTGGAAGCGGGCACCCACGCCCTGCACAACGAGGCGCCGGGGTTTGCCGGGCACATGGGCGAAGCCCTTGATGCGGAAGATGTCGTGGCGGTTCACGGCATCGATCAGGCGGCGTTCGAGGGCGGCGGGGTCGTCGATGGAGCCGAGCGCGACGATGAAGCTGTCGAAATCATCGTGATCGTGTTCGGCCTCGCCGTCATGGACGCTGGGCCGTGTGTCGAGGTCATCCTGGGCCTCGGCGCCGAGCCCGAGCAGCACGGCCGGGTCGAGCCGGCCATGGGTCGCCGACACGGCGCGCACGCCCGCGCGCCGATGAGGTGCCAGCGCGGCCTCGACCGACCCGTCGCCTGCTTCCACAAGGTCGGCCTTGTTGACGACGATCAGGTCGGCGCAGCTCACCTGGTCGATGAAGAGTTCTTCCAGCGGGTTGTCATGGTCCAGCGACGGATCCTCGGCCTGGGCTGCGGCGATGGCCGCGGGGTCGTCGGCGAAGCGGCCGGACGCCACGGCGGCGGCGTCGATCACGGTGATCACCCCGTCGACGGTCGTCCGCGCACGCACCTCGGGCCAGGCGAAGGCCTTGAGCAGTGGCTTGGGCAGGGCCAGGCCGGAGGTCTCAATGACGATGTGATCGGGCGGGTCGGCCCGATCCAGCAACGCCGTAATGGTCGGCAGGAAATCATCGGCGACCGTGCAGCAGATGCAGCCATTGGCCAGCTCGACGATGTCATCCGCCTCGCAGCCGGGGATGGCGCAGCCCTCGACGATGCCCCGGTCGATGCCGAGGTCGCCGAATTCGTTGATGATCAGGGCGATGCGGCGGCCGCCGGCATTCTCCAGCAGGTGGCGGATCAGGCTCGTCTTGCCGGCGCCGAGGAAGCCGGTGATCACGGTGGCGGGGATGCGGTTCATGGGGTTTCGTTTTTGAGGGTTATGGGCAGGCCGGCGGCGACAAAATCGACCCGGTCGGCGCGTGCCGCGACCTGTTGATTGAGGCGCCCCGCCGCGTCACGAAAGGCGCGGGCCAGCGCATTGTCCGGGACGATCCCGAGGCCGACCTCGTTGGACACGCAGACCACCGGGCCTTTCGCATGTTCAAACGCGTCGAGCAGGGTCGATGTTTCGGCCTCGATGTCGAGTTCGGCATGCATCACGTTCGACAGCCATAGGGTCAGACAGTCGACCAGCGCCGGCTGTCCGCCCGATGTCGCTGTAACAATCGTGTCGGCAAGCGCGAGGAGGGTTTCTTCGGTGTGCCAGCGGTCGCCGCGCCGGGTGCGGTGGTCGGCGATCCGGTTCACCATCTCGCCGTCGCCCGCTTCCGCCGTGGCGATATAGGTCGGCCGAACGATACTGGTACGGGCTTCCAGATGTCCGGCGATCAGGGTTTCGGCATGATGGCTCTTGCCCGACCGGGCGCCACCGAGAATGAGGGTCAGCTCCGGCAGCAGGTTGCTATCGGCGGGATCGGTATCGTCATTGACGGCCTTCAGTTCGCCGGACGTGTCTTTGGTCATGGCGCGGGTCCTCCTCCCGAGGGTTTGCGCGGATGTTGCACGCCGAAGAGGTCTCCTGGCTCCGGATCGACGGCCTTGGCGCATCCTTCCCGGCGAGATTGTTCGCCAGTGGGTGTTGCGCGGGCCTGACCGTTACAGTTGCGGGGGCAGCGCCGGCCCTGGAACCACATGGCTCCGCACCGGACTTCCCTGTTTCAGCGCTGGACCAAGGCTAGCATGGCGGTGTGATCGGGAACCAGTGTCGAGTCCTGGGTCGGGATCTGATTGATGTGGAAAATTGCCCACGCGCCGTCCGGGTGGCTCTCGCTCGGCCCGAAATGATCGATCCGGGTGAGCGAGCAATTGTCCACCTGGCAGGTGAGCGCGGCCTCGGGGTCGAGCTTGAGCGCGTGGCCGATGGCCGCCCGGATGGTCCCGCCATGGGTCACGGCCACGATGTCGCGGCCGGTGTGCTCGGCGTTCAGGCGTTCGATCACAACGCCGACGCGCGCCATCAGGTCGGCGAAGCTCTCGCCCCCGGGGGCCTTGGTGTTGGCCGGCGCGAGCCAGAACATGTGCTTGGGGTCCAGCTCGGCATACACGTCCTCGCGCTTGCGACCCTGCCATTCGCCGAAATCCTGCTCCGCCAGATCTTTCTCGATATGGGGGGCGGGCAGGTGCAGCCCGGCCGCCTTGATGGCGTCGGCGGTCTGGTGGGTGCGTTGCAGATGGGACGTCACGAGCAGCGCGTTTTCGGGCAGGAGGCGCGCCAGCCCGGCATAGGTCGGTGGGTCGTTGGTGTCGGCGAGCGGGTCGGTGTTGCCGTAAATCCGGCCACCGGTCGAGCGGACGGGGGCGTGACGCACCCACCACCAGCGTGTGCGTGTGGTCATCAAACACTCCCTGAAATAACGGCGCTGGCGGCCACGAGTGCCGCGGTCTCCGCGATGGATACCGCCGCGCCCAGAACATCGCCCGTGTAGCCGCCGATTTGTCGCAGTGCGATCAGGCCGACGGCGAAGGCCCCCAGCCCGCCGGCAATGAGGACCGTGATCACGCCGAAACCCGCCGGGGTAATCAGCACCAGCAAGACCAGAAGCACGGCGAGGCCGAGCCCCTTCCAGCTGTCGCCCTCCGACGGTTGCCCGGCGGTGGCGCCCAGCCCGTCATCACGTGCCGGTGTCAGCCATCGCATGGTCGGCGCGATCAGCGCCCGGCTCCAGACGGTCGCGGCGATCAGGGCGCCGGCGGCGGCGCCGATATCATGGGCCGCGATGGTGGCCAGGGCAGCGATCTTGGCGACGACGACAATCGCGAGCGTCACCGTGCCGTAGGCGCCGAGCCGGCTGTCGCGCATGATTTCGAGCTTGCGGTCCCGGTCACCGCCACCGCCGAACCCGTCGGCGACGTCCGACAGGCCGTCTTCATGCAGCGCGCCGGTGAGCCAGATCAGGGCGCCGACCGCCAGGGTCGCCGCGACGGGTGCGGGCACGCCGCCCCAGGTCAGCGCGCCGAGCGCGAGTGCGCCGGCCCCGCCGATGCCGAAGCCGACCAG
>JAQCFD010000252.1 GCA_027618305.1 Pseudomonadota bacterium | reverse complement strand
AGGGCCCGGCAGTTGAACAGGGAGGCGTTACGTCTTTGGGAGACGCCGAGGCCGTGTTCAGTGGCCTCGAAGCCACTGGTTTACTGGGAGGGACAAACCAGCGGCGTGGTGCGTGTCGCACGGTGTGTAAACAATAGATAGTGTGCGGGCACCCCGACGAGGAGGCCGCTAAACCGTTAATCTGCTATGCGAAAATCGCATACCTTGACATTGAGTGATTCCAGGGGCTTGGAAGAAACCTGGGACCTAGAAGCGGGTTTCGGCGACCTTGCTCAACAGAAAATCCCGGAAAACCGAGATTCTCTGGGAGTTCCGCATTTCCTCGGGGTATACGAAATACGCATCGTTACCCGGCCCCTCGAGTTCCGGCAGGATTCGCACCAGATTTCTGGCTCCACGGGCCAGAAAGTCCGGCAGTCCGGCCACGCCGATCCCGGCTTCGACCGCGCGGAACATGCCGTAAAGGTTGTTGAGGGTCAGGACCTTGCGAGGTTCCTCGTTGGTCGCGTCGCGGACGGCGTTCAGCAGCCAGTTCAAATTGGGTGCCGGCATGGCCATATACTCGCCATAAATGATCAGGTCATGGTTCGCCAGATCGCGGACTTTTTCCGGCATGCCGCGGTTTTGCAGATATTCGGGCGACGCGAAGACATGGGTGTGGACCCGCGTGAGGCGGCGTTGAATCAGGTCTGCCTGGGTCGGCGGGGTCAGCCGGATCGCACAATCCGCCTCCCGCATGGAGACATCGAGTTCCTCATCGGTGGTGATCAGGGTCACCTCGATGTCCGGGTACATGTCGATAAACTCGGCGATTCGCGGCGTCAGCCAAAGCGACCCCAGGCCGACGGTTGTGGCGATCTTCAGAGGGCCCTGGGGGCGTTCCTGGGAATCCGTCAGACGGGCCTCGACCATCGTCAGCTTGGCGAATACATCGTGCACGGTGCGGTACAGCAACTCGCCCTGTTCGGTCAGGATCAGGCCACGCGCATGGCGGTGGAACAGCTTCGCGCCGAGACTGTCCTCGAGGGAACTGATCTGTCGGCTGACCGCGGACTGGCTCAGATGCAGGGCTTCGCCCGCATGGGTGAAGCTGCCGGCGTCTGCGACGGCATGAAAGATCCGCAGTTTATCCCAGTCCATGGCCATATGGCCGTTCCCCCACGGGCCGCCCCCATGGGGACGTGCGCGATACGATTTTGCGTGTGCGCTGGTTACGCGGCCGCGTTCCTACTCGGCCGCATTCTGGCTGGCCGCGTCCTCATGCTCCGCAATATACTTTGCGGCTTCGAGTGCCGCCATGCAGCCCATACCCGCCGCGGTTACGGCCTGACGGTAAATCTTGTCCTTGACGTCGCCTGCGGCGAACACGCCGGGGATGTTGGTCGCCGTGCTGTCCGGCGCTGTGACGAGGTAGCCCTCGTCATCCATATCCAGTTTGCCTTTGAACACCTTGGTGTTCGGATCATGTCCGATGGCGATGAAGACGCCGTCCACTTCCAGGTCCCGGCTTTCACCGGTCTTGATGTTCTTCAGTTTGGCCCCGGTCACCCCCGGCGGGTTCTGGGTGCCCACAACCTCTTCCAGAACCGTGTCCCAGGCGACGTCGATTTTTTCGTGGCGCATCAGGCGATCCTGCATGATCTTCTCGGCGCGGAGCTCGTCACGCCGGTGAATCAGCGTTACCTTCGAGGCGAAATTGGTGAGGAAAAGTGCTTCCTCGACGGCCGTGTTGCCGCCGCCGATCACCGCCACCGGCTTGTCGCGGTAGAAGAAGCCGTCGCAGGTCGCGCAGGCGGACACGCCAAAGCCCGAGAATTTCTGTTCGCTCTCAAGGCCCAGCCACTTGGCCGAGGCACCCGTCGCCACGATGACCGTGTCGCCGGTGTAGACATCGCCGGAATCGCCGGTGCAGGTGAAGGGCTGGGTGCTGAAATCCACATCGACAATCAGATCGTCGAAAATTTTCGTGCCCACCTTTTCGGCCTGTTCGACCATCTGTTCCATAAGCCATGGGCCCTGGATCACATCGGCAAAGCCCGGAAAGTTTTCGACTTCCGTCGTGATCGTTAGCTGACCGCCCGGCTGCATGCCATGCACCATGATCGGCTGCAGGTTGGCGCGTGCGGCGTAGATGGCGGCGGTGCAGCCGGCGGCGCCGGAGCCAAGGATCAGTACCTTGGAATGATGGGTCTCGGACATTGCGGAGGCGTCCTCTTGTGATGTTCGTTGTGGCGGCGCTAGCCCGTGTCAGAGAGCGCCCGGTTGTTATGCCAACTAGATAGATGTGCCACCGGCGGGTGGCAAGCGATCTGCCGGAAACTCACCCGTGAAGCAAGGTTCAGAATGCCCCGTCAGAATGTCACGTCAGAATGTCACAACGCTGCGGATCGACTCACCCTTGTGCATCAGGTCGAAGGCGTCGTTGATCTGATCGATCGGCATCACATGGGTGATCAAATCGTCGATGTTGATCTTGCCATCCATGTACCAGTCGACGATTTTCGGCACATCCGTACGGCCCTTGGCCCCGCCAAAGGCGGTGCCCTGCCAGACCCGGCCGGTGACCAGCTGGAACGGCCGCGTGGCGATCTCCGCGCCCGCGGGCGCGACCCCGATGATCGTCGATTTGCCCCATCCTTTGTGACAGCATTCGAGCGCCTGGCGCATCACCTCGACATTGCCGATGCATTCGAAGGAGTGATCCGCCCCGCCATCGGTCAGGTTGACCAGATAGGGGACGAGGTCGCCTTCCACTTCGGACGGGTTTACGAAATGGGTCATGCCGAAGGCCTCGGCGATGGCCCGGCGGCCGGGGTTCAGGTCGACACCCACGATCTTGTTCGCGCCGACCATGCGCGCGCCCTGAAGCACGTTGAGGCCGATCCCGCCGAGGCCGAACACGACCACATTGTCGCCGGGCTGAACATTCGCGGTGTTGATCACCGCGCCGATGCCCGTGGTCACGCCGCAGCCGATGTAGCAGATTTTGTCGAACGGGGCGTCCTCGCGCACCTTGGCGACCGCGATCTCCGGCAGCACCGTGTAGTTCGAGAAGGTCGAGGTGCCCATGTAATGGAACAGTCGGTCCTTGCCGATGGAGAAACGCGACGTGCCGTCGGGCATCAGGCCCTGGCCCTGGGTTTCGCGGATCGCCTGGCACAGGTTGGTGCGGCCCGACGTGCAGTAGCTGCACTCCCGGCATTCGGGCGTGTAGAGCGGGATCACGTGATCACCTTTCTTGACCGATGTCACACCCTTGCCGATATCCACCACGACGCCCGCGCCTTCATGGCCGAGGATCGCGGGGAACAGGCCTTCGGGATCGGCACCCGAAAGGGTGAATTCGTCCGTGTGACAGATCCCGGTGGCCTTGATCTCGACGAGCACCTCGCCGTCGCGCGGGCCGTCCAGAGTGACGGTTTCGATACTCAGGGGCTTGCCGGCCTCGAAGGCGACGGCGGCGCGGGTTTCCATGGTGTTCTCTCCCGGATACACGGATGTTTTCGGTGCCGTCGAGTGTCCCAAGGCGAGGGGGAGAGTGCAAGCCTGACAGTGTGATTTCGGGTGTTTAACCCAGCACGCGGGCGTAGAGCTCGAACATCTTGCCCCAGACGATCTCGGCCGACGGCTCGTGATAGATGTCGCGCTGGGGAAAGGCGAAGCCGTGGTCGGTATCCGCGAAGGTCACGATCGCGTGAGGCACGCCGGCGGCGTTGAGCGCCGCCGTCAGATCGGGGATCACGCTGTCGGGCACCCAATGATCGCGCTCGGCGAAGGCGTAGTACATTTCGCCTTCGATTTGCGGTGCCAGCAGATGGGGTGAATCCTCATGCTCGGTGACGATCCACACGCCGTACAGTGAGACATTGGCCGCGAACCGGTCGGGGAATGTGCCCGCGACCGTGGTGATGAACGCGCCGCTCATGCAGTAGCCCACACAGCCCATGGGCCCGTCCGACGCCGCCGCCTCGTTGCCCAGTGCCGACAGGATTGCGCCGGTGTCGCTGGCGACACCCGCGTTGGTGAGGCCGTGCCACGCGGCGAAGATCATCTCGCCCATCTTCTCCGTTCGGTTGGTCAGGTCGAAGCGGATATGGCCAAGCCGGTAATACAGATCTGGCAGCACGGCAAAGTAGCCCTGGCCTGCGATCCGCCGGGCGAAGTCCCGCAGCTCCTCGCGGATGCCCGGCGCGTCCATATACATGACGATCACCGGGTAGGGGCCGTCGCCATGCTCGCCCGGATCGGGCCAGGCTGCGAAGGTCGACATGGCCCCGTCCGGGGTTGTGATCTCGAACTCTTTTTCGGCCAAGAGCGGTATTCCTATTTCGCCGGCAGGGTACGGAGATAGGCGACGATCGCCCTGAGGTCTTCTTCCTTGATGTTGGCGTAATAGGGATAGGCCATCGGTGGCAGCATCTTCGATCCGTCGGGACGGGTGCCTGTCGTGATCATCTGCCGGATCTCCGCATAGCTGCGGTTGGCCAGGCCCGCCGGCGTGATGTTCGACGAGATGCTCACGCCCCAGGGGCCGTGGAATTCGAAGCCGCCCGCGCCCAGATTGTTGGCGAGGTCGGGGCCCTTCGGGGTCAGCGGTGAATGGCATTCAATGCAATGCCCGGCAGGGCCGGCCAGATAGGCGCCATAGGCGACCCGGTCGTCGCGCGGAACCTCGGGCACCGAGCCGACC
>JAQCFD010000008.1 GCA_027618305.1 Pseudomonadota bacterium | reverse complement strand
TCGTGTAGCGGCGATGGATGGTCATGGCCGCAGTGTCGGGTTCCACTTCCAGACGTGCGGCAAGACGCTGGTCGATCCGGCTGGCGAACATTTCCAGCTGCGCGTTCGCGATGACTTCGCTGTGGGCACTTTCGATGATTTTGTGCACCGGCCCATGTTCGGTCAGCACGCGCCGGGCGGTGTTCTCGAACTCCGGTAACACGTAAATTTCCTGCCAGCAGATCGGCTTCTTGTTCAATTCCGAGCGGCGGAGACCGGCAATCCGAAACCAGGTGCTACCGGCCGTCAGCGACAGACGGGCTGCCTGGCCGTGCGCGAGCGTTACGGTTCCAGCATCCACGAGCTCAAACCGCGTATCGGGATACTGCATCAATTCCGACAGCGCCTTGACGGACTGGACATATGTCGAGCCGGGCGAGGTTGATACGACACGTGTGCCCGAGCCGCGGCGCATCGACACAAAACCTTGTTTGCGCAGTTGCTGCAGCGCGGCCCGCACGGTGTAGCGACTGACGGCGTGGTGCGTCAGAAGCTCTTTTTCCGTGGGCAGCATTGTACCGAGCGGGTATTCGCCGCTTACAATCCGCGAACGAAGTTCCTCGGCGATGACTTGATACAGTGGTCGCCCATCGGTGGAATTGAGATCTGTCATAGCGGGAAAATTATAGACGCTCTGACCGGGCGGCACACCCGCACCGGCTTTCTCGATTTTTGGCAGGCGAACCAAAATACTCGTAAAGATAGAATCATTTATATTAATACTCGCTAGGAGATTGCTTTCGGAACGTCGTGAGGCTTCAGATGTCGGATCAGAAAACGGGGTATTCCGCCGCGCGGTTGCTGTATTTTGACGTGCAGGCTGCCTCGTGCATGCGTGCGATCGATGCTGCTGCTGACCTTGGCCTTTCCATTCAGACCGTTTCTCATTCCGTCGCGTTGCATGACGCGTGCGGGCAATTCAAACCCTCCGCGGTCCTGGCGGTGCTGCGCCCGGAAGAAAGGCAGGCACTGCATGTGATCGGCGTGATATCCGACGCGAGGCCTCAAATACCGATCCTTATTGCCGGCGATGTCGATATCAGCCGCGACGGAACACTTGGTGCGAGAGTGAAGTCGCTGGGCCTGGATGCGCGCGGCAGCGTGCGCGTGGGTGGCAGTCTGCGAGATCTGCAACTCGCCCTATTATGCGCAATCGCCGGCCTGGGTGGTGGGCCAACCGCCTAGGTCGTGTGGTGAACCTGCTTTACAGCGAATTGCCAAAGTCCCTAAGCTTCGTGACCAATCAACGACAACGCCGAAACAGGCGTGGTGAAGGGGAGCGGGATGAATTTTCCACCAGGTGACACATACACTTCAAACATTGACGTCATCGGCTATGACGATGTCGACGGCCGCCCGGCGTTCAAGCTGGCGCTGCACAAATCCGGTGAACGCTGGTACCTCTATGCGGGCCAGTTCTGGTGCTCCGGATTTTCGATCATCGAGGTGACGGATCCGGCCAACCCGCGTTTCGTGCGTTACATTGAGGGCCCGCCCAACACCTGGACGCTTCAGGTGCAGGTTGCCGACAATTTGCTCATCACGTCCCAGGAAAAGATCATGGACGGTTGGGGCCATATCGACGGTCAGCCCTGGGGCGAGGGGGCCCTGATCTGGGATCTGACGGATCCGGAGAATCCCGAACAGTTGAGCCACTGGAAGACCGGTGGCTACGGCACCCACCGGAATTACTATGACGGCGGCCGCTACCTGTACGCGACGGGTCTGCCCGAAGGATATGAAGGCAACATCCTGCAGATCGTCGATATCGACGATCCCCGCAACCCGGTCGAGGTCGGACGCTGGTGGATGGAAGGCCAGCATGTCGGCGGCGGCGAAGGGGGGGCCAAACCCGGCACGATGCTGCATGGCGGCGCCTACGTTAAAGGCGACCTGGCCTATTTGCCCTACAGCGCCGGCGGGTTTGTTGTGCTCGATATCTCCGACAAAACCAACCCGACCCTGATCGGGGATTTGCCATTCTCTCCACCTTTCCAGGCCTTCATCGCCGTTCATACCGCGGTCCCGCTCCAGGAACGGGAACTGGTGATCGTCAATTCGGAAGCGATCAAGGAGAATTGCGAGGAACCGCTGGGTTATGCAGGCATCGTGGATGTCAGCGATGGCGCCAACCCGCGCCTCATGTCGCTGTTTCCGCTGCCGGTGCCGCCACCCGAGGCGCCTTACGCGACCTTCTGCGCGCGGGGCGGCCGGTTTGGGCCGCACAACCAGCACCAGCCCCAGTATCAGGACATCCTCTATCAGGGTGAGGATTTGTGCTTCCTGACCTATTTCAACGCGGGTCTGCGGGTCTATGACATTTCGAACGCCGAGCAGCCGCGCGAAGTGGGCTACTTCCTGCCACCCGATCCGCTCGAGCGCCGTGGTTTGCTGCCGGCCTCGAAGCTCGTGGCTCAGAGCGAGGACGTCATTGTCGATGCCCGCGGCAATATCTTCGTGTCCGACAAGAACCACGGGATTTATGTGTTGCGATACAACGGCCTGAATCCCTGATCCGGCCAAACTTTGCCGATCTTGAGAAGACGACGGCGACGCGGGATGCATCCCGTGCTGCGCCATGGCCTGTTGCTCATGTGGCTCGCCGTCGTCGTTTTCCCGTTGTTCTGGATCTTCGCGACCTCGTTCAAGCCCCCGCAGGACTGGAATGCGCGGCCGGCGGTCTGGTGGCCGGCCGAGCCGACGCTCTTTAACTACGTCCAGGTCTGGGTAAATGATTTCGCGACCGGAATAGGGGTTCCCGGCGGCGACGCGGAGGTGATCGGGCCGTGGGGGGCGCTGATCAACACCTTCACCATCGCGTTGATCTCATCGACAGTCGCCACCGGGTTCGGGACGGTGGTCGCCTATGGTGCGTCCCGCTACAGGATTCTGACCGACTCCCAGCTGCTGTATTTCCTGATGCTGCGCATGGTGCCGCCGTTCGTTGTTGCGGCTCCGGTGTTCCTGTGGTTTTCAGCGTTGGGGATCGACGACACGCTCATCGGCCTGATCATGCTCTACACGCTGATCACGGTGCCTTACGCGATGCTGGTCATGAAAAGCTTCGTCGACGATGTGCCACGCGAAATCGAATATGCGGCGGAGATTCTCGGTGCCGGCCGATGGCGGATTGTCTGGGAGATCGTCTTTCCGCTGTTACGCCCTGGCCTGGCCGCGACGTTCCTGTTTCTCTTTATCCTGAACTGGAGCGAGTATTTCTTCGCCCTGATCCTGTCGAAGACCGACGTTTCGACCCTGCCGGTGCATCTCAACCGCTGGGCGGGAAGTGGCGGGGCAAACGGGTTTCAGGCGGCATTGTCCGTGGGGGCGACCCTGCCGCTCATTGTCATCGGATTGTTGATCCGCAAGCATCTGGTCCGGGGGCTGAGTTTCGGCTTTGTGCGGCGATAAAGGCCTAACCGCGCGCCTTGCGGATACTCTGCCACTGGCCGTCGATGCGTTCGAGCTCGGCTTCGATGCCGCTGACGAATGACTGGGCCGCCGGGCTCAGCGGCCGGCTCGACGGTTCGATCAGGATGAATTCGAACTCGATCTCCGGATGAACGATGGGTGACAGCACAAGTCGACCGCGATCCAGCTCACCAATGCAGTTGGTGACCGGGAGGATGGTGGCCCAGTCGGATTCTGCGACGAATTCGAGCGTTCCCGTCATGCCGTCCAGATCCATGATCCGGCCGGGGACAACCCCGGCGTTCACCATCTGACTGTCGAGATAGGGGCGGCGGCTGTTTTCGGGTGATGGCAGGACCAGTTTCATGCCGGTGAGCTCGCGAAACCCTATCGGTTGCACGTCTTGCAGGTGGAGGGCCGGGCCCGAAAGCAACAGCTCTTTCTCGCGATGGATCACGCGGCGCGACAATCCCGGGATGTCTGCCGGCGGCATGACCGGCACGATGGCGAAGTCGAGCACCCCGGAAAGCACGTGTTCGGTAAGGGGCTGGCTGTAGGCCTCGACGATATGGACGTCGACGTTGGGGTTTTCAGCGGTAAATGCGGTCAGGACATGGGCGAGGGCGCCCTTGGTGAGCGAGGGAATGAGGCCGGCATTCACGCTGCCCGAAAGATCACCCTGGAGTTCGCGCATGTCATCTTCGGCGGCGCGAACCGAACGGAGGATCGGGATGCAACGATCATAATAACGTCGCCCGGCGACGGTCGGTGTCACGCCCTGCGGGGTCCGTTCGAACAAGGTGAGGTCCAGCCCGTTCTCGAGATTGCGTATTTGCTGGCTGAGGCCCGACTGGGTGCATTTCGCGCGGACGGCCCCACGACTGAAACTGCCTTCCTCGAATACGGCGACAAAATATTCCATCTGTCGGAAATTCATCAGGGCCTCCCTGCGCGGACAGCTGAATTAGAAAAACTTATGCATTATATTATTACATATAATTATTCGCGGTAGGTGACGACTGTTAATCTGCAGGCAGATGGAGCCGGGGTGCGGACGCACCCAAAATCGGGAGAATTTCATGAAATTTGGTTTGTTTGGCGGCGCACAGGCCGTGCCGGGTGACGTCGTCACCGAAGCCGCTCTCGGATATCATGAGTATGGCGACTACATCAAAACGGCCGAGAGTCTGGGCTACACGAGTGCGTGGCTCGTAGAGCATCACTTCACCGGCTTCTCACAGCTTTCCGCGACGCTCAACTATATTTCCTATCTGGCTGGTATCACGTCGAAAATCCGTCTGGGCAGCGCGGTTGTGGTCGTGCCCTGGCACAATCCGGTTCTGCTGGCCGAGCAGGTCGCGACGATCGATCAGCTGACAAAGGGCCGCTATGATTTCGGCATCGGCCGCGGCTACCGGGCCAACGAATTTCACGGCTTCGGTCTCGACATGGCGGACGCCGAGGATATCTTTCAGGAATCAATGGCGATCATCAAACGCGCCTACACCGAAACCGATCGCTGGGACTACAAGTCGGAGCGTTGGACGTTCAACCAGTTGATCGTCGAGCCGCCGACGGTGCAGCAGCCCTATCCGCCCATGTGGGTCGGGGCCGGCAGCGAGAAGTCGATCCGTGCGGCGGCGCGCAACGGCTACAACCTTCTGCTCGATCAGATGTCGCCGTTCGAGGCGATTGGCGAGCGGATTGCGCAGTATCGCGACGAACTGGACAAGCTGGGCCGCGACTATGATCCCTATTCCATCGGAGTGACCCGGGGACTGATGGTCGCGAACAACGACAACGAGCTCAAGGACGCCCATATCCTGCGCGGTAAATTCATTACCGAGGTTCAGGTCCTGGCGACGGACAAGAAATACGCCGCCAAGGCCTTCAATCCTGTGGTGGACCAGCGCGGGGACCGCAGCGATACGAATGCGATATCCGAGAATGGTGCGGTCATGGGCAGTTCCGACGAGATGGGCGAACGGGTTCAGAGGCTCTATGATCTCGGTGTACGGAATATCCTGCTCCATGACCTGAGTGGTAATTTCGAAGCCCTGCATCAGTTCGCAGAAGAAGTGATGCCGGCATTCATGGACCAGGAAGAGGCGTCAGAGGCCGCCGAATAGGGGCTGTGGTGCCAGATTGGGAAATTCGGGCTGCATCGGTGATGGTGAAGGGCCTGATCGCGATGATTGAAAAGTGAGGAAGCTATGAAATTCGGATTGTTTGGCGGTGCCCAGGCGGTACCCGGAGAGGTCATCACGGAGGCCGCCCTCGGCTACCACGAGTATGGCGTATACATTCAGGGCGCCGAGCGTCTTGGCTTCAGCAGCGCGTGGCTTGTGGATCATCATTTCATCGGCTTTTCGCAGCTTTCTGCAACCCTTAACTACATCTCCTATCTAGCTGGAATTACATCTAAAATAAGACTTGGAAGTGCGGTTGTGGTGGTGCCGTGGCACAATCCTGTCCTGCTCGCCGAACAGGTCGCGACGATCGATCAGCTGTCGAAGGGACGCTATGATTTCGGCGTGGGGCGCGGCTACCGGGCAAACGAATATCACGGGTTCGGCCTCGAGATGTCCGATGGTCAGGAAATCTTCGAGGAATCGATTAATTTGATGCGCCGCGCGTTCACCGAGACCGGACGCTGGAGCTACAAATCCGATCGCTACACGTTCAACGAAATTATCGTCGAGCCGCCGGTGGTCCAGAAGCCTCATCCGCCGATGTGGGTGGGCGCTGCCAGTGAAGGCTCCATCCGCGGCGCGGCACGCAACGGCTACAACCTGCTGCTCGCGCAGGTTCCGTCCTTCGAGGCCATCGCCGAGAGCGTGAATTTCTACCGCGACGAGCTCGACAAGATGGGTGAGGAGTTCGATCCCTATCGGATTGCCGTGACCCGGGGCCTCATGGTCGCCAATAACGACAACGAACGCGCCGAGGCGCATGTCCTGCGCGGCAAGTTCCTGACCGAAGTGCAGGTCCTCGCCACCGATCCGCGTTTTCAGTCGAAGACCTTCGTTCCTGCCGCCCGCCACAAGAATCGTGGCGATCCGACCGAGACCTCCGAGGCCGGCGCGATCATCGGCAATACCGAGGAAATGATCGAGCGGATCGAGCGGCTTTACGAGATCGGTGTGCGCGACGTGGCGTTGCACGATCTGAGCGGCAATTTCGAGGCGCTCGAGCAGTTCGCCGAAGAGGTGATGCCGCACTTCGCGGGCCGCGACGATGACGCCGTGAAGGCGGCCGAGTAGGCAAACTCGTATAACGGCCCCGTACATCGGCGACGATGTGCAGCAACTAAAGGGCTGCGGCCCGGTGTTTGCGCAGGACGCTGCTGTTCCGGGCCGTTATGATCGCGCGCCTGTGGTTTAAACCATTCGCCGCGAGATCGCGCGTGAATACCATCTAGTGAGGGGAAACACGTTCCGTGGAAGATACGATTTTCGGCACCGGCCCGTATGCGGTCAGCCAACCTGTTGCCCGTACCGAAGACCCGCGCCTGCTGCGCGGCGACGGTGTCTACACCGATGACCGGAACCTCGATGGGCAAGCCTATGCGGTGTTTCTGCGTTCCCCCGTGGGGCATGGCGAAATCACGAAGCTCGACGTCGCAGCGGCCAGGTCGGCGCCCGGCGTATTGGGCGTGTACACCCACGCGGAGATCGAGGCGGCCGGCCTCGGCAGCTTGCCGAACAATCTGCCGCTTAAAAGCCGCGATGGTTCCGCGCTCATCAAGCCCACGCGACCGATCCTGGCCACCGGGCGGGTCCGCCATATCGGCGAACCGATCGTGGCCGTGATCGCCGAAACCGTGGCGCAGGCGCGCGACGCGGCGGAACTCGTGGAACTCGACATCAAGGCGCTGCCGGCCGTGACCGAGCTCGACGCGGCCGTGTCCGGTGCCGCGCCCCAGCTTCACGACGAGGCGGCTGGGAATGTTTGCCTCGACTTCCAGATGGGTGATGCCGAGGCAACGGCAGCGGCATTCAAGGCGGCCGCGCATGTCACGCGGCTGCATCTGGTCAACAACCGCTGTTTCGTGTCGGCCATGGAGCCGCGCGCGGCCGTGGGCGACTATGACCATGATGCGGACCGGTATCTGCTCTATGTCTGCTCCCAGGGCGTCATGGGGATGCGAAACATCCTCGCCAACGCCGTCTTCAACTGCGAGCCCGAGAAGATCCGCGTGATCACCGGCGAAGTGGGCGGTTCGTTCGGCATGAAGGCGATGCCCTATCATGAATACCCGGTGATCATGCTCGCCGCGCAGCAACTCGGACGCCCGGTCAAATGGACCGCGGATCGCAGCGAGAGCTGCGTGTCGGACCATCAGGGCCGCGCCAGCCAGTTCGATGCCGAGCTCGCGCTTGATGCCGACGGCACATTCCTGGCAGCCCGTGTGAACGGGCTTGCGAACATGGGCGGGTATCTGACCGGCACGGGGCCGCTCTCCCAATCGGTCAATATCGGGAAGAACCTGCCTTGCATGTACAGAACGGCCGCCATCGACGTGAACATGAAATGCGTGTTCACCAACACGGTCTATGTCGGTGCCTATCGCGGCGCGGGACGTCCCGAAGGCAATTTCATCATGGAGCGCCTCGTGGATACGGCGGCCCGGGAGATGGGCATCGACCGCATCGAGCTGCGCCGACGCAATCTCGTGCCGCCCTCGGCCATGCCCTTCACGGCGGCCAGCGGACAGGTTTACGACAGCGGTGACTTCGCGCCCCTGCTGGACAAGGCGATGGCCGCGTCGGACTGGGACGGTTTTGCCGCACGCAAGGCGGAATCCGAAGCCCGCGGCATGAAGCGCGGCCTGGGGGTCTGTTCCTATCTGGAAGTGACCGCGCCGGCCGGCAAAGAAAATGGCAGCCTGCGCTTCGGCGAGGATGGCCGGGTCCTGATGGTGTCGGGCACGCTGGATTATGGCCAGGGCCATCGCTCCACCTATGCGCAGATCGTCAGCGCGCGGCTGGGCATCCCGTTCGATAAGCTGGATTTGTTGCAGGGCGATTCAGACGAATTGCTGGTCGGCGGCGGGACCGGCGGCTCGCGCTCGGTCATCGCGGCGGGTGGTGCATTCTACGAGGCCGCCGCGGCGGTCATCGAAAAGGGCAAGACCGTCGCCAGCCATGTTCTCGAAGCGGCAGTTGAGGATATCGAGTTCGCCGATGGCGAGTTCCGTATTTCCGGGACCGATCGTTCGATCGGACTGCTGGAGCTGGCGGGCAGGACCCGTGAACTGGGCGGTGCCGATGGCCTGCCGGAGAGCCTCGACGTCGATCTGATCCATGACACCGCCCCGTCGTCATTCCCGAACGGCGTCCATGTTGTCGAGCTCGATATCGATCCGCAGACCGGCACAACGACCGTGGTGAAGTACACGGTCGTCGACGATTTCGGCAATGTTATCAACCCGTTGCTGGCCGCGGGCCAGGTGCATGGCGGGGTGGTGCAGGGGATTGGCCAGGCCCTGATGGAGGACGTCGTCTATGACGCGGACGGCCAGCTGATCACGGGATCCTACATGGACTATGCCCTGCCGCGCGCCGATCAGGTGCCGAACATTGTCTTCGACGAGCATCCGGTGCCGGCGAAAACCAACGTGCTGGGCGCGAAGGGTGCCGGCGAGGCCGGTGTCAGCGGCGCACTGCCGGCGGTGATGAACGCGCTGGCCGATGCCCTGGCCGAGTATGGGGTGGACAACATCGACATGCCGGCGACACCCGAGAAGGTCTGGCGCGCCATTCATGGATAGTCGCGGTCCGGCGGCATGACGCTGGCATCTATTTACACCCGGATCGAGGCCATTCCGGCCCCGGTCCGCGGTCTCTTGTTGATCGTGCTGGCGAGCGCATTCTTCGCCAGCATGCACAACACGATCCGTTTCTTGACCCAGACCTCGGATATTCACCCCTTCGAGATGGCCTTCTTCCGGGTCGCCTTCGGGCTGATCGTGTTCATCCCGTTTTTTATGCGTTCCGGGATCGGCATTCTGCGCACCGAAAAACTGACATGGCATGTTGGGCGCGCCTTCATCAACGCAACGTCCATGTTGTCCTGGTTCATGGCGCTCAAGTTGATGCCGGTGGCCGATGCGACGGCTGTCAGCCTGATTGGCCCGGTCTTCGTCGCCATTCTGGCGATGATTTTTCTCGGCGAACATGTCGGTCGGGTGCGCTGGCTGGGCATTTTTCTGGCGGTTGTGGGCGGATTAATTGTCGTGCGACCGGGATTCACCGAGATCAGTTCGGGCGTCTGGCTGGTCCTGTTCTCGGCGGTCGCCGTCTCCAATTCCAAGCTCATCGCCAAGATCCTGACCCGGCATGATGGCCCGACCACGATCGTCGCCTACATGACGATCCTGATGATCCCGATCACCTTCGTGCCGGCCTTCTTCGTCTGGCAGACGCCAACGCTGGATGAACTCGGGTTCATGGCCCTGATCGGGGTTTTCGGGACCCTCGGGCACCTGCTGTTTGTTCAGGCTTACAAGATGGCCGATATGAGCCTGGTCGAGCCGGCGATGTTTACCCGCATGATCTGGGCGGCGCTAATCAGCCTGATTCTGTTTTCCGAATTCCCCACCCCCTGGACGTGGGCGGGCGCGGGGGTGATTGTGGTCGGCACGACATTGCTGGCGCGTAAGGAAGCGCGGCGCGCGCCAAGACCGGTCGATCCCAACGCCTCGACGGTCGTCCCGGGCCCTGCAGATTGAAGGGGCGGATTGATTGGGTGTGCGAATAAATCTCTGTAAAGTAAGCGCGTTGAAGTGCGCGACTTCGCGGACTGATTGAGAAGGTCACGCTATGCGTAATTGGAACACGGGATTCTTGGGCGCCGCATTGGTGCTGGGTGCTTATGTCGCCATGCCCGGCCCCCAACAGGCTTTGGCCCAGCGGCAAACGCAGCCGGGCTTCGATGTGCCGGTCTGCGAAGGTGAAATCTCGACATTCGCTCTTGGCAAAGTGGCGAGCGGTAAGCAGTACTGGGTCGATATTTTCGACAAAACGGACGAGGCGCTGAAGTTTCGCGAGATTTTCCTGGCGACCCTTCGCGATTCCGGTCGGGGAACCGGCAGCGAGGGCCAGCTGGTCTTCACGTTCGAATCCCAGTCGAATTTTATGGGGCTGGTGCCGCGGTCGAGCAGCAGCCGGTTCACGCGTGATAGCGGAGGGGGCAGGGATTCAGGGGCCGAGGTCGGCATCTCCGAGCTCCGCAACACGATCCGCGGGGATGAGACGGGCCGGGGAACGCGCAGCACGGGCGGACAGGAAATCGATGCCAAGGTGGAGTTGCGCGATCGCGCCACGGGGCGGGTCGCCTGGCTCGCGACCGTCAGCTGCCGGCCGCTGACGAGCGATCGCACGCTCCTGATGGAATTCGTATCAAAGGTGATCGTGGACAGTCTGGCGCGCGAAGGCGGTAAATCGACCTTCTGAGCGTCCGATAAATAACAATCCAAGTTGTAGGGAGAAATGAGAATGGCGGACAAGAAGCAGCTCGGCCTGGCGGTCGTGGGGTGTGGCGTGGTCGGGCGTATGCGCGCGACCCTCGCGCGGGATTTCCCTGGGATCGGCTGGATCGGCCTGAGCGACGTGAACGAGAAGGTCATGAACCAGCTCGGTAAGGATATCAATGCGGATTTCACCACCAATGACTTCCGCGAGCTGATCGCCCGGCCCGAAGTCGATGCCGTGATCATCGCGACCTCCACCTGGGCCCATGTGGAGCCCACGCTGGCCGCTGTCGAGCAGGGGCATATGCTGTTCATCGAGAAACCCCTGGCGACCGATGCGCGGGAATCCGCCCAGATTCTCGCGGCCATCGAGGCGGCCGGTGTCGATGCGGTTGTCGGTTACACCCAGCGGTTCCGTCGCCGCTTCCTCGCGGTCAAGGAACGGATCGAAACCGGTCAGATCGGCGACTTCACGGCGGCCGTCGTGCGCGCGTTCATGAACCGCATGGCCCCGACCGGCGAGACGCGACTGACCCAGGACCGGCGATTCCTGTCGCCGATGGTTGTGTCGGGCACCCACAGTCTGGATATGGCTTTCTGGCTGATGGGCGAGGCGGGCAATCCCGTCTCGGTCTACGCCAAGTCGACGGACAAGATTTTGCACGACGAACTGGGCATCAAGGACGCGACCTTCGGCATCTTCCATATGGCGGACGGCTCGATGTTCTCGATGAATATTTGCTGGGCACTGCCCAAGGTCTGGCCGGGTGCGGTGTACGGCCTCGAGATCGGGATCGTCGGTACCGAGGGCATCATCGACATCGAGGATACCCATCGCGATGTCGTCTTCGCCTCCGACCACCATGCCCAAGGCCCTGCCTATCAGCCTGACGGCCTGACCATCGAGGCCAAGCGCAGCGTCGAATTCATGACCAGCTTCCCGCCGGGTGACACCCATGGCGGCGAGCTCTGGGGGCCGATGCGCGAAGAGACCAACACCTGGTTCCAGCGTATCTACAACAAGAAGCAGACGCCCCATGCCACGGCGGCCGAGGGCCATCGGAACCTGATGCTGACCATGGCGATGGACCTGTCGGCCAAGACCGGGAAGGAAGTCACCCTGCCGATCTCGCCGGAAGCGCTGATGGAAGGGCTGGAAGCCTAGCGGCCCAGAGCCGGGAACGGAGACAGGCGATGGCTGACGACAACGTGGACCTGCAGGCCTGGGTGGGGCGTAGCGAGACCCGCGAAGACATGGTTGGTGTCGAGCGCTGTGTCGCCATGCAGGCGATGCTCGACAGCCCTGTTTTTGGCGGTGCCGCATCGCTCGCACCGGGTGATGCCCTGCCGCCGCTCTGGCACTGGCTCTACTTCTGGGACATCGCCCCGCGGTCAGGGCTGGGTCGGGACGGTCACCCGGCGTTGGGCGGGTTCCTGCCGCCCGTCGGCCCGGCCCGGCGCATGTGGGCCGGCAGCCGGGTCACGTTCCCGGGCGTCCTGCGTCTCGGTGAGACGGCGACCCGGGTCTCGACCATCGACAAGATCACCGAGAAGACCGGACGGACCGGCCGGCTGGTCTTCGTCACCGTGCGCCACGAAATATCCGGCAGCGCGGGACTTGCCGTCGTCGACGAGCACGACATCGTCTATCGCGAGGACACCGGCGAGGCCGGGGCGACGGCCCGCCCGGGCGAACCCGCACCCGACGACGCCGACTGGACCGAGCCCGTCGACCCCGACCCGACATTGTTGTTCCGCTATTCGGGCCTCACCTTCAACGGCCACCGCATCCATTACGATCGCGACTATGCGCGGAACGTCGAAGGCTATGCCGGGCTCGTGGTTCACGGGCCGCTGCTCGCCACCTACATGTGCGCGCTGGCCGGGCATTCCCGGTCCGACCGCCCGGTCGCGGGCTTCGAATTCCGCGGCATGCGCCCGGTCTTCGACACCGAGACCTTCACCGTCTGCGGCGAGGCGGACGGCGACGATGCCATCGATGTCTGGGTCGCCAACGGCGACGGGCATCTGGCCATGAAGGGCCGGACCACCTTCGGGTGAACGATAATCCTCGGCCGTCATGCGCGGACTTGATCCGCGCATCTCATGCTCAGGTCCAAGACATACCCGGGTCGGGCGCGGGCCTGACGATGTCGATCGATCCGGTGAAAACCTCATGCTGAGCCTGTCGAAGTATGAGGTTGTCGCCCTCTCCTTCGACAGGCTCAGGATGAGGGCTCGGTAGGCTTGGGATAAGGGCTCAGTCTGGCAGAGATGCGCGGATCAAGTCCGCGCATGACGTGTTTTGGTTCACGCTGGCGTTTATGGATACCTGTCTTCGCGGGCATGACGATGGTTGGTCGATCCGGTGAAAACCTCATGCTGAGCCTGTCGAAGTATGAGGTTGTCGCCCTCTCCTTCGACAGGCTCAGGATGAGGGCTCGGTAGGCTTGGTATAAGGGCTCAGTCTGGCAGAGATGTGCGGATCAAGTCCGCGCATGACGACGTATTCAGGCAGGCAGTTGTCGTCAGATCGCGACCATCTCGCGGATCAATTCCAAGTTTGCCGGATCGGGCTCGATCTCGCCCGCATGGATGCGCCGGGTGATCTCTGCGATCGCCGCGTTGGCGGGCGCGGGCATGCTCCCCGTTTGCAGGGTCTCGGCGACGAGGCCATTGATGCCGTCGGTCTCGCTCATCCGGCCGTTCCGGTGGTCCTGCAGGACCGTCGTCGGCGTCTCGGGCAGGGTGAAGCTCTCCAGCTTCTCGAGCAGCAGCTCCAGCAGATGGTTGGTGTTCTCCAGCTCGTCCCGCCGCAGGCCGACGATCGGCACCGGCTGGTGGCCGCGCGCGGAACCGGCCGCCAGCGCCTCCGCGCCCGCCTTGAGCATCAACTCGCGCATGCCGGGCAGGGCGTAGGTCTCGTTCAGGCCCATGCCGGTCAGCGCGCTGGTCGCCAGGGTCATGGCGTTCATCACCAGCTTCATCCATTTCGCCGACAGGATGTCGTCGACGATCTCGACCGCGCCCACATGGCGCAGCAATGCCGCGATTTCTTCCTCGCGCCCGTCCGTCGCCGGGTCGACGCTGCCCAGCGCGAACCAGGAGCCCTGGTGATGGGGCGAGCGCCGGATCACGACGCCCGGGCCTTCCAGTTCCGAGGCCAGCTCGATGACGCAGGGCAGGGTGCGCGCGGGGCCGACCACGTCGGCGATGGTCTCGGCGGTCATGCCGTTCTGGACGCCGATGAGCAGCCCGTCCTCGGCCAGATGGGGCTTGATCAATTCCGCGGCCCACCGCGTGTCGTAAGCCTTGAACAGCATCAGCACGACGTCGAAGGGTTCGGTGAAGGTGGCGATATCGCACAGATGATAGGCGTCGACGTCGGTGTGAATCGTCTCGTCGGGCATTTTGACCGTCACGCCGCCCGCGCGCATGGCCTCCACATGCGCGGGCCACTGATCGATCAGCTTGACGTTGAGCCCCGCGCGGGTGAGGTCGGCGCCAATGGCGCTGCCGTTGGCCCCGGAACCCAGGATGGCGATGCGTTGGGTCATCTGCCTAGGCGAGTGACTTCCCGAAACGCCAGCGGTGGAGATTGACCTCGCCGAACACGCCGCCTGCGGTCATGGGTTCGTTGGCAACCAGAAGTTCCGCCGTGTTCCGGTCGGCGACCTCGATGAGGAACAGGCTGCCCAGCAGATCCTTACCGTCGTCGGAACGCAACGGCCCGTGGGCCATGTAGCGGTCGATGATCGAGCCCTGATATTGGTGGTGGTCGGCGGCGGTCTGGGGCCGAAGGGTCGCGGCGTCGGGGCCGTCGATGCATTCCGCGACGAACAGCTGTAAATCCGGGTCCGGGGCGCGGTCGTCATGCTTCAGGCGCTTGGAGCTGACGAAGCGCGTGATCGTCGGCGGCTCCAGCATCCCGGCCTTCGCATAGCCGTCGCCGGACACATATTCTTCCGCCGCGGCCCGGTCGGGCAGTTCGATGATGCACATGGTGCCCAGCGGGGTTGACCCGTCGTCACTCAGGATCGGCCCGGCGAAGTGGACCTTGTCGCGATAGCCGGCCTGGTGGGCGAGGTGGGCTTCCATCGCCGCCTCGCGTTTCTCGGCCGCGCCGGGGGCGTACATGGAGCGGATGAACCACTGGGGCGGCTGGGCCAGGTAATAGTCCTGCAGCGCCTGGCCCGACAGCCCGTAACGGGGGTCTTCGGGCCGGTAACCACCCGGATTGGCCGGATCGCCCGCCATGCTATTCGGCCGCGACGCTCGGCCGGTCGAAGAACTCACGGGCATACAGTTCGCGGCGATACAGGTTGCCGATGAACTCGTCCTCGAAATTGTCCGGCACGGCACCGGTTACCCGTTCGTCGGCCATCAGCGTTTCGGCCCAGGCCCGGATCAGCGGGAAGTCCTTGAGCACGTCGTTCTTGAGCCCCGCGTCGATCAGCAGGTAGCGCTGCAGGAAGGGCGCGTAGGCGGCGTCCACGAGCGAAATCTCCGGCCCGTTGAAGAACGGCCCGCCATTGCCCCGGCCGGCGAGCGCTGCCTCGACCTTGGCCAGCACCGTCGGCGCGTCCGCGACGGCGGCCTCCATGTCCTCGCGGGTCTTGGCGTAGTGGATCTTGCTCATGGCGCCAGCGAAGGTCGGCACGAAGTCGGTCCAGGCGCGGTTCTTGGCGCGCGCGATCGGGTCTTCCGGGTGCAACCGAGGCGGGACGACCTCGTCGAGATACTCGGCGATGGCGCTGGACTCGAACAGGATTTCGTCATCGACCTTGAGGACCGGAACCTTGCCGTGGGGCGAGATCTCGAGGAACCAGTCGGGCTTGTCGCGGAGATTGACGTAGGTGACATCGAACTCGACGTCTTTGGCGCGCAAAAGGATCACGGCGCGCTGGACCCATGGTCAGGTGAACGAGCTGATGAGGTGATATTTGACGGTCATGATTTTCCCTCAGGAACGGGCGCCAAATCAGGCGCGGAAACAGGCGGTAATCATAGGCGTGCGGGGCGTGGCGGTCAAAATGCCTGTGTGCCGCCCCTGACGATCTTGTGAGCGGCCGCGCGATTGTCCGCGACGCGTCGTGGGACTAGCCTTCCCCCGACAGCAACCAGCGGGAGAAGATCATGAAAAGCCTGAAACTGGCGCTCATCGGCGCCCTCGCCGTCACGGCATTGCCGGGCGTCGCCGTAGCACAGGAGATTTTCAGCGTCGCCGAGGGTATTCATGTCATCCGCGGGCAGGGCGGCAATATCGGCGTCTCGGTCGGCTCGGACGGGGTCTTCATGATCGACGATCAGTTCGCGCCGGCGACCCAGGCGATCCTCGACCAGATCAAGACCGTGACGGATCAGCCGGTACGGTTTCTGGTGAATACGCATTTTCATCGCGATCACACCGGCGGCAACGAGAATCTCGGCAAGGCCGGGGTGCTGATCTTCGCCCATGACAATGTCCGCGCCCGGCTGCTCAGCGCCGACGCGCCCCGGGCGGCCCTGCCGGTGGTCACCTTCAACGACGCCACCACCTTCCACATGAACGGCCAGACCGTGCGGGTCTTCCACACGGCGAGTGCCCATACCGACGGCGATGCGATGATTCATTTCCAGGAGGCCGACGTCATCCATATGGGCGACACCTTTTTCAACGGCTTCTATCCGTTCATCGACGCCAGGTCGGGCGGCTCGGTCGAGGGCGTGTTCGCGGCCATCGATACGGTGCTGGCGCTCGCCGACGACGATACGGTGATCGTTCCGGGTCACGGGCCGGTCGGTAACAAGGCCGACCTGATTGCCTATCGCGAGATGCTGACCACCGCGCGCGACGGCATCCGGCCGTTGATCGCCGACGGCAAGTCTGTCGAGGACATCGTCGCGGCCAAGCCGCTGGCGGCGCTGGACGGCGACTGGGGCGGCGGCTTCCTGAACCCCGAGCGTTTCCTGCGGGTGATGCATGCGGCCCTGACGAAGTAGGCGTTCGCGTATGTCTGAAGCTGAGGGGCCAGCGCATAATGACAGGGAGCATGTACCGCTGCCGCCCTTGGTCTATCTGGCCGGCATCGGCGCGGGGTTCGGGATCGATTGGCTGATCCCGCTGCGCGGGCTGTCGCTTGAGACCCAGCTGATCGTCGGCCTACCGATCGTCGTGTTGGCGCTGGCGCTTGTCCTGATCTCCGCCCGGGAACTGCAACGCGCGGGCACCAGCCCGTTTCATCACCACCCGACAACCAAGATATTCTCCCGGGGCCTGTATGGGATGTCCCGCAACCCGATCTATGCGGCCATGACCCTCGGCTGTGTCGGTGTCGCGATCACGGCCGACCGGGTCTGGATCCTGGCGGCAACGGTGGTGGCCGTGCTGGTCATCGACCGCATGGTGATCGCCCGCGAAGAAGCATTTCTCACGGCGAAGTTCGGTGATGAATATCTGGCCTACAAGGCGCGGGTGCGGCGCTGGATTTAATCGCTGCCGTCCGGCGTCGGCTTGTCCCGCGGTATCCCCGCCATATGTTCCAGCACGGCGAGGATCGAGGCTGCGTCCTTCTGCTGCCAGCCATGTGAGGCCGCCGCGATGTAGTAGGGCATGGTCGCGTCGAACATCGGTGTCGGGCAGTCATGGGCGGCGGCGAATTCGCGGATCACGTCCTTGTCCTTGAGCTGGATCGCCAGTTCCGCCGTCGGGTCGTCATAGTCGCCGGTGATCCACTTCTCCGCCCGCACTTCGAAGATCTTCGAATAGGCCGCGCTCTCCATCACCGCGTCGGCCATCGTCCGGAGGTCGACCCCGGCCTTGCGGGCCAGCAGGAACGCCTCGGCGCTGGCCATGTTGTGGATCGAGATCATCAGGTTGAGGATGTATTTGATCTTCGCGGATTCCCCGAACGCGCCGACATGGATCACGCTGCGGCAGAAGCTCTCGAGCGCGGGGCGCACCCGGTGCAACGCGTCCTCGCTGCCGCTGACCAGCATCGCCAGCTCGCCCGCCTGGGCCTGGGGCCGTGCGCCGCTGACCGGGCAGTCGAGCAGGTCGATCCCGACCCGGGTGAGCTCGGCGTGGGCGCCTTCCTTCTCGGCGATCGGGAAAGTGCACAGATCGACCACCACGAGACCCCTTCGGCCGCTGGCGGAGATGGCGGCCAGGGTGGCCCGCCAGGCCGTCATGGTGGCGACGGCCAGCACGACCAGGTCCGTGCGTGCGGCGACATCGGTGGCATCCACACCCGCTTCCGCGCCGGCGGCGGTGATCCGGTCCGGGTCGAGGTCATAGCCGATGACATGATGTCCGGCGGCGATGAGATTCTGCGCAACCCCGCCGCCGATATTTCCCAGGCCGATGACGCCGGCGGTCAGCGCCATGGCTATTTCTTGCGCTTGGCCGGTGCGCGTTTCTTGCGCGGGATGCCGGCCATCTGTTCGTATACGCGGGTGACGACGCCCGGGTCTTCCTGGCCAAACCCCTGGGCCACGGCTGCGTAGGCGCTGAACATGCTGGCCTGGAACACCGGCACGGGCGCGTTGTTCCCCTTGGCGTAATCCTCGATCAGATTGTTGTCCTTGATCATGACCGTGAGGTCGGCCGTCTTCACTTTCGGGTCGGCATACTCGTCGGCCAGCATCAGCGGGCCGCGATACTCGATCACCCGGGAATTGCCTGCCGACTTCTTGAGAACTTCGCCGAACACGTCGAGATCGATGCCCGACGCGCGCGCCAGCGTGATTGCCTCGGCGAAGGCCGCACCATGGACGCTGATCAGCATGTTGATCAGCATCTTCAGTTTCATCCCATCACCGAACGGGCCCACGTGATACTGCAGCATCGTGAAGGCCGGCAGGATCGGCTTGACCGTGTTGAAGTCCTTCTTCGTGCCGCTGACCATGATGGTGATCTCGCCGACCAGGGCCTGCTTGCCGGCACCGCTGACCGGGCTGTCCATCAGACTCACGCCCTTGGCGGCCAGCGCGACGCGGGCACGCTCCTTGTCCTCGATCCCCAGGGTGGAGGTCTCCATGACGATCAGTCCCTTGCGGGCGCCGGCGAGGATGCCGTCCTTGCCCGAGACGACCGCATCGAGGATGGCCGGAGAGGTGAGGGAGGTGATCACCACGTCGGATTTGCGGGCCACGTCGGCCGCGCTCTTGCCCGCCTTGCCGCCTGCCTTCACCAGCGCATTCACCTTGGGTTTAACCGGATCGTATCCGGTGACCTGAAACCCGCCCTTGACGAGGTTGGCGGCAAAGGCGCCCCCCATGATGCCGAGACCAATTACACCGACGCGCAATGCCATGATTTTTCTCCCCAATGGTGGTTCGCCGCGATGCTTTGCGCATCGCCCTGTTGTGGCGACTATAGCGGCAGGCCGGCAGGCCGCCTACACTTCAGCAACACACAAGCGGGGTGGACCGAATTCGGTCATGAGGGCGTTTCGCGCCAGATTTTATGCCCAGAAGGAAAGGCCGTTCGGGCTCGCAAAAGACGAACGAGAGAAGACAAAACCCCGGTCAGAACGTAATATTGCGGGCAAGGCGCAGCCGTGGTTTTTGAACAGGCGCCGATCAGGGGGATATTCATGATCAATGCAGGAATTGTTGGCCTCGGCTGGTGGGGCAAGGTTCTGGTCGTCTCGGTCCAGGGAAAGTCCGACACAATCCGCTTCTCGCACGGGTCAACGCGCACCCGCGCGAAGGCAGAGGAATATACCGGCGAACAGGGCATCGAACTTGTCGAGACTTATGACGAGCTACTCGCCATTGATGAACTGGACGCGGTCGTGCTGGCCACGCCGCATTCGAAGCATCTCGAACAAATTCAGGCAGCCGCAGCGGCGGGCAAACATGTTTTCGTCGAAAAGCCGATCACCCTGACCAAGGCCGACGCCGAGGCGGCGATCGCGGCGTGTCGTGACGCCGGCGTCGTCTGTGCGGTCGGGTTCAACCGGCGTTTCCACCCCGCGATCGCCGAGGCGAAGAAACTTATCGACGACGGCACGCTCCAGACCCTGATGCATGTCGAGGGCACCATGTGCGCGCCCAATGGCATGTTCCTCGCAGCGGATGCGTGGCGCGCCGACAAGAACGAGACACCGGTCGGGGGGCTGACGCCCATGGGCGTCCACGTCATCGACGCCTACATCAATCTGTTCGGCGAGGTCGACGAAGTCTATTGCCAGTCGTTCCGCCGGGCGGTGCCCAACGACACGGACGACACGTCGTCGATCCTGTTCATGTTCAAGAACGGCATGTCGGGCTACATGGCCAACATGCTGGCCACGGCGCCGAGTTTCCGGATACAGGGCTACGGGCTCGGCGGGGCATTCGAGATCCGCAAACCGGACCTGTCGTCGTTCGAGTTCGTGCCGAACGGCGACGGCCCGATCACGGGTGCGACCGGAGAGAACAAGACGGTGACCAGGGACTTTACCGGCTTCGACATGGTGAACGCCGAGCTGGAGGCTTTCGCGGCGGCCTGTGCGGGCGGTGATGCATACCCCGTGCCCGACGCGGAGGTGATTCACGGCATTGCGGTCCTCGAGGCCATCGTCAAATCGGCCGACAGCGGAACTCCGCAAAAGGTCGGCTGAACCTAAAATTAGCGGAGGAGTTATCGAATGCTTGCAGCAGGAATTGTGGGGGTCGGTCGGTGGGGCCAGAATCTGGTCAATGCCTCGGCCGGCGCGGAGAACATCGAGTTCGTCGCGGGTGCCGTACGCCATCCGGAAAAGGTTGCCGACTACGCGGCCGAAAAGGGCCTCTCGCTCCACACCAGCCTTGAGGCCATGCTCGATGAGGCGGATATCGATGCCGTCGTTCTGGCCACCCCGCACTCGCTGCATGTCGAACAGATGCTGATGGCGATCGAGGCCGGAAAGCATGTCCTCAGCGAGAAGCCCTTCACCCTGTCGAAGGCGGACGCCGAGAAGGTGCTCGATGCCGCCGACGCCGCGGGCGTGACGGTCGTGGTCGGCCACAACCGGCGCTTCGTGCCGTCGCTGGCCGAGCTGCGCCGGAAGATCGCCGACGGTTCGTTCGGCACCTTGCTGCATGTCGAAATGACCGAGACCGGCCCCGCGGCAATCACCCTGCCCAAGGACAGCTGGCGGCTGCAACGATCCGAGTGGCCGGCGGGCGGTATGACCCCGATGGGCGTGCATCTGATCGACAACATGGTCGACCTGTTCGGCACGGTCGAAAGCGTCACGGCCCAGGCGGTACACCGTGCCGTCGAGGCGGATATCGACGACACCACGTCGGTGCTGCTCAAATTCTCCAGCGGCATGACCGGCTATCTGGCGGTGATGGTCACCGCGCGTCCTGATTTCGTCGCGTCGATCTATGGCCGGGACGCCACCGCGCGGATGATCGGGCGGATGTACGACGACCTGGAATTCGCCCCGCGTGAGGGTGAGCCGGAACAGTTCAATTATGATTTCGGCCGCGATACCGACGCGCTGACCGCCGAGCTGGACGCCTTCGGCGCAGCCGCGATGGGCCAGGAGGCCTATCCGGTCTCCCGTGACGAGATCATCCATGTGGTAGCGGTGCTGGAAGCCGTCATCAAATCCGCCGCAAGCGGTGGTGAAGTGAAGGTCGCCTGATCGACCACAAGTCTGACGTTAAGGGAGAGAGCAGATGAAAGCCGTTGTGATGAACGCGTTCGGGTCCCCGGATGTCCTGCAGTATCAGGACGTGGACACACCGGAGATCGGCCCGGATGACGTGCTGGTTGAAGTACATGCGGTCTCGATCAACCGGACCTTCGATCTGTTCATGCGGGAGAACAAATACGCCTACACGCCGGAGCTGCCCCATATCCTCGGGGTCGATCCGTCCGGGGTGATCACCGCGGTGGGTGAGAATGTGACCGACCGAAAGGTCGGCGATCGGGTGTTCTGTTCGATCTTCGTACCCACCACCCGGCCCGATCCCTACATGGCGATCCCGGGCCTCGGCCCGGTCGATTTCCTCGGCGTGACGGTGTGGGGCGGTTATGCCCAGTACATCCGCACTTTGGCGTCGCGCACGGTGCCGATCCCCGACAATCTGAACTTCCACGAGGCGACCGTCATCGGTCGCCATCTCGGCACCGCGGCCAACCAGGTCGAAAATGTTCTGAAGGCGAAGGAAGGCGACACCATCCTCGTCATGGGCGCGACCGGCGGGCTCGGCGCGGCCTGCATCCAGGTGGCCAAATGGTCCGGCGCCACGGTGATCGCCGCGGCGGGGGCCGATGAGCGGGTGGCGGCGACCCTCGAATTGGGCGCCGATCACGGCATCAATTACCGGACCCATGATTTGACGGAAGAAATCATGAATCTGACCGACGGTCAGGGCGTCACGGGCGTGTGCGACAGCGTCGCCGACCCCGCGACCTTCAATCAGGTGATCCATTCCATGGCCCGGGGCGCGACGCTTGTTACCGCCGGCAACGCGTCGGGCACCGCCGACGTGCCGTTGTCGGTCCGGCGGCTCTATCTCTATTTCCTGAAGATCGTCGGCGAACCGCGCGAGGCCCCCGGCGTGCGGGCCGGGCAGGGCGGCGTGAAGGCGCTCATCGATCAGGTGCTGCCACTCAGCCAGGCGGCCGAGGGTCATCGCCGGGTTGAGTCCCGCGCCGGCACCGGCAAGGTGGTTCTGGATCCCACCCTCGACTGAGGCGTTCGACATGGCATTTGGCAACATCGATTGGATCGCACTCGTCGCCGCCTTCGTGGCGAGCTACGCCTTCAGCGCCGGCTACTACATCACGCTGGCGAAACCCTGGATGGCGGCCATCGGCAAGACCGAGGCCGAGATCAAGGCCGGCGCCAGCCCGGTGGCCTATGTCGTCGCGATCGTCGGCCATGTCCTGATTGCCTATATGCTGTCGGTTCTGATGGTGACCCTGGATGCGGGCTCCGTCGCGGGCGGCTTTTCCATCGCGCTGCCGATGTGGCTCGCCTTCGTGGTGTCGACCATGACCATCAACCACCGGTTCCAGAAGTCGAGCTGGGCGCACACGATCATAGACGGCGGGCACTGGCTGGGGGTCTTCGCGATCCAGGCCGTCGTGATCGGGTTGGTCGCGGGCTAGGCGCCAAACTCCGCGCGGATCGATGCGCCGTTCGCGTCGAGCGCGGGCACGGAGCCCAGCTGCGGATTCTCATCGTCGATCCGCACAGGCGGTGCGATCATCACCACCGTGCCCTCGGGCGTTTCCACCTCGACCTTCTGCAACTGCGGATGCGCAGCGAAGTCCGCGACGTTGTTGACCGCGCCGTAGGCGATTTTTGCGTCCTGCAGGCGGACGACGATCTCGTCGCGGGTGATCTTGCCGAACACCGCATCGATCTCCCGGTCGAGAGCGGGCCGGTTCGTGACCCGGGCGACATTCTCGTGGAAATCGGGATGGTCGGCGAGGCCGGGCAGCCGCAGGACCTCTTCGCACAGGCGCCGCCACTCCCGCTGGTTCTGGATCGCCAGAACCACCTGCTTGCCGTCGCCGGTCGCATAGGCGCCGTAGGGGGCAATCGAGGGGTGGTGCAGCCCGGCCCGTTCCGGCGCCTTGCCACCATAGACTTCCTGCAGATAGGGCACGTTCATCCAGTCGGCCATGCCGGCAAACAGGGACGCGTTGATCGCGCGGCCTTTGCCCGTGCGCTCGCGATGATAGAGCGCTTCGAGGATTGCGGCGTGGGAGGCCATGCCGCAGGCGATGTCGCACACCGACACACCCACCCGGCCGGGGCCATCGGGTGTGCCCGTGACCTCGCACAGCCCGCTCTCGGCCTGGACCAGCAGGTCATAGGCCCGCATGTCCCGGTAGGGGCCGCTGTCGCCATAGCCGGAGATGTCGCAGGTGATCAGGCGGGGGTGTTTGGCGCGGAGTTCGGCCGAGCCGAACCCGGCGCGCGCGGCGGCACCCGGCGCGAGGTTCTGGATGAACACATCGGCCTTTGCGATCAGGCGGTGCAGAAGGTCCCGGTCGTCCGGGGTCTTGAAGTCCAGGGCGATGGATTCCTTCCCCCGGTTGAGCCAGACGAAATACGCGCTCTGGTTCAACGCCGCCCGGTCATAGCCGCGGGCGAAGTCGCCGTCCGGCCGTTCGATCTTGATCACGCGGGCGCCGGCATCGGCGAGACGCGACGCGGCGTAGGGGGCCGCGACGGCCTGTTCGATGCTCACCACCAATATTCCGTCCAGGGCTTTGTTCATGAGACCTCCTTGGGGGTCCGGCTAGGCCAAGATTGGCGGTGATGTTATGATATTGCCGATCAAAAGACCCTTGGGAACATGGAAATGACTGAACAGGCTCTTGTGCAGGACGATGCCATTTCGGAAGTGATCGGCGCGCTGCAGGAATTGCTCGGCGACCGGGTGACGACCTCCATGGCGGTGCGCGAACATCACGGGCGCGGCGAGGACTATTTCAAACCCGTGCCGTCCGACGCCGTCTGCTTCCCGCACACGACCGAAGAAGTCGCCGAGATCGTCAAGCTCTGCGCCGCCCACAAGGTGGCCGTCATTCCCTTCGGCACCGGCACCTCGCTGGAGGGGCATGTCACGGCACCCCATGGCGGCATCACCATCGATCTGATGCAGATGAACAACGTGCTGGAGGTGCATCCGGAAGACATGGATTGCCGGGTGCAGGCCGGGGTGACCCGCAAGCAGGTCAACGAGTATCTCCGCGACACGGGCATGTTCTTCCCGATCGATCCCGGTGCGGACGCTTCCATCGGCGGCATGGCCGCGACCCGCGCGAGCGGCACCAACGCCGTGCGTTACGGGACGATGAAGGAAAACGTCCTCGGGCTCACCGTGGTGACGGCCGACGGCCGGATCATCAAGACCGGCGGCCGGGCCAAGAAGTCGGCGGCGGGATATGACCTCACGCGCATCTTCGTGGGGTCCGAAGGCACGCTGGGCGTGATCACCGAGGTCCATCTCAAGCTGTACGGAATCCCCGAGAAGATCGCGTCCGCGGTCTGCCAGTACCCGTCTTTGGAAGACGCGGTGAACAGCGTCATCCTGACGATCCAGGCGGGCGTGCCCATCGCGCGGATCGAGCTGCTCGATTCCCTGATGATGCAGTGCTCGATCGCCTACTCCGACCTCAAGGGCTACGAGGCCAAGCCGACGCTGTTCTACGAGTTTCACGGCACCGAGGCCGGGGTCGAGGAGCAGGCCCAGCTGGTCCGGGAGATCGCCGACGATTTCGGCGGCTCGGCTTTCCAGTGGACCGTCGACACCGAGGAGCGGAACCGCCTGTGGCAGGCACGCCACGACGCCTATTACGCCGGGATCGCGCTGGAGCCGACCAAGCTCGGCATGTCGACGGATGTCTGCGTGCCGATCTCGCGGCTGGCGGAATGCATTCTCGCCACCGAGCAGGACACCAGGGGTTCCGGCTTCCAGTGCCCGATCGTCGGCCATGTGGGTGACGGCAACTTCCATGTGCTGTTCATGCTCGACCCCGACGACGAAGACGAGGTCGCCCGGGTGAAGGATTGCAACCGGCGCATCGTCGAGCGCGCGATTGCCATGGGCGGCACCTGCACCGGCGAGCATGGCATCGGCGTCGGCAAGATGGATTATCTGCCGCTCGAACATGGCGATGATGCCGTCGAGCTGATGCGCACCCTGAAGCGGGCCTTCGACCCCGACAACATCATGAACCCGGGCAAGATGGTCCGGGTCTAGACCACAACACGGCCTCATGCTGAGCTTGTCGAAGCATGACGGTTATGGCGCTTCCATCCTTCGACAGGCTCAGGATGAGGGCGCCGCAAGAAAGCCGGGAGAAAGAACATGTCATCGAATGTGGTGCAGTTACGTGACGTGCCGTCCGTCCGCGATCAGGTCAGTCCCGAGGAGTGGCAGGCGCGCGTCGATCTCGCCGCCGCCTATCGCCTGACCGATCTCTACAACTGGGCCGACAGCATCTACAACCACATCTCGATCCGGGTGCCCGGCGAGCCGGAGTTCTTCCTGATCAAGGCCCATGAGCTTCTCTATGACGAGGTGACCGCGTCGAACCTGGTGAAGGTGGATTCCCGCCGGGACGATGTCGATGAATCCTGGCATGTGAACAAGCCGGGTTTCACCCTGCATGGCGGGCTGATGGTCGCACGGCCGGACATCAACGTGGCCTTCCACACCCATATCCCCGAATGCATTGCGGTGGCCAACCAGCCCGACGGTGTGCTGCCGCTGTCCCAGTCGGGGATGCAGTTCTGGGGCAACACCGCCTACTACGACTATCAGGGCATCACCGAGAACCTCGACGAACGCACGGCGATTGCCGAGGCCTTCGGCGACAAACACACGCTGATGATGCGCAACCATGGCCCGGTCACGGTCGGCAAGTCCATGCGCGACGCCTTCATGCTGATGCGCGAGCTCGAGGTGGCCTGCAAGCTGCAGCTTCGCCAGCAGGCGGCGGGGGATGAATTCGCCATGCCGTCGAAAGAGGTGCTCGATCACTATGCCGAGCAACGCAAGACCCACAATTCGGGCCGCGGCACGGCCGACTGGCCGGCCTTCCTGCGCCGTCTCGACCGGATCGACCCGTCTTACGCACAATAGTCACGGGCCGTAATCGCCGATGTTCCGGCTGTTCCGCTATGCGATCCTCGGCGCGCTCGCCTATTTTGCCGCGGTGTGGATGAGCGAGTCCCGCGGGGACATGCCCGCGCCAGCAAACAAGACCGATAGGCTTCAGTTTACGGGAGAGAGTTCATGATCATCGACCATCGCACTTATTACACCCAGGCCGCGCGTACCGGCGATTTCCTCGAATTGTGGGAGCGGATGGCGCTGCCCTACCAGATGAAATACCTGGAAAACTTCGTGGGCATGTTCACCTGTGACGTCGGCGATCTCAGCCAGGTCCTCCACATGTGGCAGTATGAGGATCAGGGCGACCGGGAGCGCCGCCGCGACGCCATGTATCAGGACCCGGGCTGGCTCGAGTATGTAAATGAGCTCAAGGAGTCCGGGCTGATGGTGCGGATGGAAAACAAGATCCTCCGCCCGGTGCCCTTCTCGCCATTGCGGTAGGGGGTAAAGAACGGGTGGGTTTGAAACCCACCCCTACATCGGCTCGGCGTTTTGTTTGTAAGGGCGGGTTTCAAACCCGCCCGTACCACCACCAGGTAAGTTCGTTCGTAGGGGTGGGTTTCAAATCCGCCCGTCCTCACCCATCCGTCCCAAACCATCCCGTCATACGCGGTCTTCACCCGCGTATCTCGTCTCGGTCTGCGAAGAGATGCCCGGATCAAGTCCGGGCATGACGAAACGGGTAGCTTTTGTAGGGGCGGGGTTCAAAACCGCCGGG